>JBCCKZ010000657.1:0-3762 GCA_039027135.1 Planctomycetota bacterium | reverse complement strand
CGTCTGGGGCCAGTCCTCCGGCTGGCTCAAGTAGAACTCCAAACCGACCAACGCAAAAAAGAGCCCCAGCCGAATGGGGCAAATTCGGCCGGGGCAAGGTTGACGACGCAACACGTCGTAGATTTGAAGCTATCCATCTTTTGATGGAGGATCAACCCTCTAATGGGGTATTATCGAACTATTTATTGGTGGGGTATTCCGCAATGAATTGGTTCGTCAGTGCGACTATCGATTTGTCGCGTTTCTGTAACGATTTGGCTATCGGGGTGTAGCACGCCAGAGGCTCGGACCGGATATTCTCTCCATAGCCTGATGTGATTGTGTAAGCCCGATTTTGATAACAACTTGCGAGACCCCGTGTCGGAAACCTGGCGACCTACTCTAACGATCGGTTCGAAGACGGACGTGGGGATGCGTCGTTCGAACAACCAGGATTCGCTCTCGCTTTTACCAGCGAAAAGCGCTAAGCGGTTCGCTTCTCACGGGCATCTGTTCATTGTTGCCGATGGTATGGGAGCTCACGCGGCAGGTGAGCTCGCGAGCGGAATGGCGACCGAACAGATTGCCATGAACTACTATCGTCAGCAGCAGTCGATTGTCGCGAACTTGCACTCAGCCCTTGTCGAAGCCAATCGTGAGATTCATGACCGCGGCCGGAGTAATCCTGAGTTCCATCAAATGGGCACGACCGTCAGCTCGCTGGTCTTAGCGACGGATGGAGCTTGGATTGGCCATGTCGGTGACTCTCGCGTTTACCGATTGCGTGGAGCCCGTCTCGAACAGCTGACTTTCGATCATTCACTCGCCTGGGAGGTGGCTGCGACTGGGCAATCGAATCTCAACGTGCCGAGGAACGTGATTACGCGTTCTCTCGGGCCCAGTAGCGAGGTCGAAGTCGATCTTGAAGGGCCCTTCGATCTTCAGGCCGGTGATCGCTATTTACTGTGCTCCGATGGTCTCACGGGCCCCGTGGAGGACACCGAGCTAGGAACCCTCTTACATTGCCTGCCACCCCAGACCGCCGTCGATGTGCTCGTTGACCTGGCCAACCTTCGTGGCGGGCCTGACAATATCACCATTGTCGTTGTGGAAGTCGGTGCTGCAGAGTGCGAGGGCGTGAAAATGCCTAATAAGGAACCGGCGCCCTATCCTCGTACGCTGATCGCAACTTCGGTGATATGCCTGGCCGCTGCGTTGGGCTTGTTTTTGTTTTCTGTTGTTGGACCGGCGATCATCGCTTTGATTTTGGCGATCGTCGTGGGCGTCATCGCGGCGGTCCAAACCACGAGAGATCAAGCCGGCAAAAGGCGGGGGCGAGGCTCTGGTGACGGCGTAGATCCGGTGACCAGGGGCGGTGCTCCTTATCGCCGATATGATGCAAAGCCGACCAAGGGAATGTATGAGAAGCTCGGTCAAACGATTAGCGACTTGCGACAAGCGGCCGATGAGAGAGGTTGGCAATTGAATTGGCGAAAGGTTGACAAACTCACCCTGGAGGGTGATCAGCTGGCTGCCAAGTCTCAGTGGTCCGAAGCCATTGCCACTCGTTCCAAAGCGATTGTCGAAACGATGAACGAGCTGAGACGCCAAAACGATCGAGCGAGTGGCGAAACGGCTATCGATTGATCTGGAGAACGCGTCTGTGTCCTAAGACCGTTTGGACTAAACGGCGGTGGACGCGTGGATTGTCGGTGCCCTGTGGACTGACATGAGAACACCCCGCGGGCTTACGTGGGAATCTGCCTTGGTGCCGCGCTGGTGCAGGAGTCTCCGGCGGTCGAAACAGCCGGCAACTGTTCTGCGAGAGTGGGGTGGATGTCAAGCATCGCATAAGCGTGAAAGGACTTCTCTAACCCCCACGTTTGGAGAGGTAGAGAATTGACCGTTCTAAGCTCGTTTCGCGACGGACAACCTACGGGGCCGGGATCTCGTTTCCTCGCTGTAGCTTTGAGTCATCTCGCTCGTAAATCGGCGCAACGTTCGTGTTGACGCGATTGACATTGGGTTGCGACTTCGGCTCAAAATCGGAGGCTCGGGCTGCAGTTCCCAGAGGTTGGGTGAGCGATGCGTCGATCGTTCGCAGGTATTCCTGGAGCTTCCAAGCTGGGATCACCGTGATACCCAGTTCGTTGGCTCTCGCTTTGATGCTGCCGAACTGTTTGATGGCCTCGGCAGCCGCTTCGCCGCCGTCAGGAGCGTTCGGATCAAACTCGGGAATGGTTCCCACGACTAGGAAACGCACGGAGGAGTCCAAATCTCCCTCAATATTCCCTGCCGAATCCATCCTTGCCGCGATTTCACTGCCAGCCGCAAGGATTTGACCTTCGATGGCTTGGTTGTCGGGACGTCCATCGTCATCGATATCGATCTCACCAGCCAATGCAATCTTCACGCGACGCCCTGGGGCCCAGAAAGGCGAATAAACGCGGTCACCGGGGATGATTGGATTGCGAATCTCAGGAAGCGAAATCACCCGTGCCAAAGCGGCGTGGTCGCCCTGAACGCGTGTGACTTGAATCGACGCTTTGACCCGCGCGTCTTCCAATCGAGTTTCATCCGCGTCGATCACACCAAAGGTGACCCCGGGTGTTAGCTGGTCCGCAGCACCCAGGTTGATCGTTACCAAGTTGCCTCCGGTGACAACGAACCGAACCTCACCCTGAGTCGATTCGAATCGAGTGTTGCGCAGGCGATTGAGCTCGTCTTTTTGATTGCTGATCGTGATCTGATATTGATCGTTGGCCGTTTGAAGCTGCCGTTTCTCAGCTTGCAATCTAGCCGCTTGCTTTCTGGCGTCGCCGGTGACCTTTGTCACCTGGTCGCGTGCTTTTTCCGATTCCTGCTTCATGCGCTCGCGATCTTCGGTGAACGTCGCGTCTCTCTCTGACAGGGTCTTCCTGGCGGTGTCAGCATCACCCTCGGCCCGCTTACGAGCATCTTCGGAGTTCTGAATCTCGGCGTCGGCCCGTTCGCGAATCTGTTCCTTTTCGCTCTGCGTGAAGACGTACTGCTCGTTCTTGCTTCGGATGGCGTTGAGGAGATAGTCAGGCAGCCGGGCGTAGTTTCGCTCCTGGGGCTCAACCTCGCTGCCAAACGCAGCCATATTTCGAGCGAATTCCTTTTCAATCAGGTCCATATCGGGGTCATCCGAAGAATTACTCCGCATCTGCTCGAGCTCTTCGGGGGTAAACGAACCCACGCCAAGCATCGCTTTAAGGCTGCCGAGCTGATTTTCCAGCTTCGATGCCTGAGTCTGGATAGTCTGAGCCCTGCTGCTGGCGGTCTCAGCGTCTGCAGAAGACGAATCCGAGGACCGCCAAAGGAAGAAATTGAGCACAAGCGAGAGGGCTAGGAAGATCATGCATGTGATCAACGAACCACGGATAAATGAATCGTCGCGTGCCGCCATGAGAAACTACTTGGGCGTGTAGAGGAGTGGTGAGCTTCTAAAATAGATCGAAACTCGCCGTATTCTACAGTCAGGAAGGCAAAATCACGCCCTTTGAGCTAGGTTGCTGTCGGGTTTATGGACCCTCTTTTTGACTATTGATGGGTTTCAGCCAGATTTTCGGCAGGGCGGCGATCTGAGGCTCAGAAACTTCTTCCTTTGCGGGGGGTTAAAATACTCCCGTCCCGGCGACCTGAGGGCGATCACTACGGTCGCGCAGTCCGTCTGATCACTTCAACTCATACAACCACTTCGCTCCAAGTATGCTGATTCGCAAAAGAAGAGAACTCTCCTGCTCCGCCCGACGAACGGTT
>JBCCKZ010000656.1:0-3766 GCA_039027135.1 Planctomycetota bacterium | reverse complement strand
GTGTCTTTACTCGCCGTTGTTTTCAAAAATGAATCGAGTTCTTTGAACGGTGCCAACGTTCCATGATTCGCGCACGCAAAAGCAAGATGGCGACAGCCCGCGTCTTCATAGAGTCTGTTCGCAATTTCTTGCACGCCTAACGACGGCAATTTCCGATCGTCGATGAACTCGAAAGAAGCTTCTTCCGCGGAAGGATCGTCTTGCGCGTATGAAACCGAATGGCAGACCAGTAGGATTAAAAGCGACCGAGTCAAGTTCAGAAGGTGATCAAATTGAAACATGGATGGTTCGTCGCGTCTTATGTTTTCCGCCCAGCCCGACTGTTCCGTGTTAAGAAGGCAATCATGTTGCATTCGGCTTGGGCGCAGCCGCACAAAAAAGTGGATGCGAGATGGTCGTAAGCGGAGCCCCCCTTCCGATTACACATGCAGCTTAATTGCAATTAATCAGTGAGAGAAGCCCGTGGGTTCATCCGCGAAATAGCGGCAGTCACTGCGAACAGCAGATCGAGAACAAACACGGTGCTGTGCGTTCAGAATCGCCATGTCGACAGGTATGAAAGTCGATGGCGGCGAGTTGACTTTCTGATGCCATTTGTAATCACGCATGCGCAGCGAGATTGATTCGCTCTTCCGCCAGAAGGAGACGCACTTTCGAACTGGCTTCTTTCACATTCGAAAAGATAACGCGTTTGATAGATCCATTGGCCACCTACGTGCGATCGCTTACGAGCATTCGGGCCAGAATCTTGAAATCAGGTCCAAGATATCCGAATGTCGTTCGAAGAATGGGCTGCGTGCGCTGTTGGCCAAGCGGTCTTGTTTCAGCGTATGTCCGGATGATTGGGCGACGTGATAAGATTTGTTCAGACGCACGCCTTTGCAAAGAGGAGCTTATAACATGCAAGCGAGTTGGTACGCCGCTCCAGATAGGCTAAAGAGTCTGTTGTCTGGTATCTGGACCATTGAAACAGATGCGGCGACTGACCTCTCGGCGACCGTTCTGCCGGATGGAACTCCGTACATCGTGTTTCAAAAAGATGGCACCCGATTGAAATCGTCAGACAATGACGGACAGTTTTGGTCGAGCGTTTGCCTCTCGGGTCCTCGTTCTACCCAGTTCGCTGTAGAGCTGGGTGCGTCAAGTCAGATTTTTATCGTTCAGCTCAGCTCCACTGGTGGTGTCCCTTTGCTGGGCCTACCGATGTCTGAAGTGACCGATCAGTGCATTAATCTGGACAGTGTGGTCGATTCCAACTTCGACTTGAACAGGATTTCAGATGCACTGATGGGTGAGAAAGACGATTTAAAGTGCGTGGACATGCTGCAGCGATGGGTAGGTGCTAGAGCAGCGCACCAACGGAACGAACAAGCCTGTGAAATCATCCAAGAAGTGCGGCAAAAAAACGGAGATTGTCGTGTTTCAAAGATGGCGGCAAAGTCCCAATTATCGCGCAGGCATTTGTCACGATTGGTGAACCGAGAGGTCGGTTTGTCTGCGAAGCTGTTTGCGAGGATCATGCGGTTTGACCGAGCCGTTCAGCTGGCAAGAGTCCGCCCCAAACTTCGCTTGATCGAGATCGCTTCAGCAGCGGGCTATGCGGATCAAGCTCATATGACACGTGAATTCACTGCACTGGGCGGTATCCGGCCGTCAGATATCCAGAGCGAGCGTGGCGCGATGATCTGGTGATGTCCCATTTATTCAAGACGTTTAGAGAAGCCATCGATAGACTATGCCGGGTAAGTGCTTGGAAGATGGTTTTGGATAGGGTTTTGAATACCGATGGTCCCGCAAGATGAAGAGTCCGAAAACGTTCACGAGACTCCCAACCGATCGTTGCGGCTCTGGCCCGCATTCTTGATCGTGCTTCTCCAGCTCGGAATCATGTTCGGGCCACATTTTGCAGCACAGTTTGCAGTGGAATCCCAGTCGGTCGCGAAACAAACGGTTGAAGCAACCGCACTCGATAATCCCCAGACGGTACTGAATAGCAAACTATTAGGACCTGCTGTTGGAACTCTTCTTCTGACCCTTTGGTGGCTTGTGGCAAGCCGCGCCCCATGGATCGCGCGTTTTCTGGCTCCAGTCACCATCGCAGTGGCTGCTTGGCTCACTTGGAAATCCCTCCACCCCACGATGCTCTTTGCATTCTTCATGTTCATGATTCCAAGCGTGACCACCGTTGGAATTGTTGCCCTATATCTATTGAGAACCGACTCGTTCAATCGCCGAGCGCTGATGGCCTTTGGATTGGTGATTCTCACATTTATCGGTTGGGCTCAGTTTCGCATGACGGGAGTTGACGGAGATCTGAACTCGTCGTTTGAGCTTCGTTGGGTAGAAACGGAAGAGGAGAAGTTTTTGCAGGAGACCCGGTCGAGAGAGACGGTAACCGCTGGAGCTGCAAGGGCTGACTTATTGCCGATGGAAAGCGATAGTCCGTCCTATCGCGGCCTGCGTCGTGATGGTGTCGTCCGCATGGAATCCATACAAAGGGACTGGCCTTCAACGGGACTTCCGGAAATCTGGCGTCAACGGATTGGCCCCGGCTGGTCTTCGTTTTGTGTCGTTGGCGACTGGCTGTACACGCAGGAGCAACGCGGTGATAACGAAGTCGTCGCAGCGTATGACGCAAGTAGCGGTCAGGAGCGTTGGGTTCGTCGAGACGGAGTTCGATTCACCGAGTCGATCAGCGGCGTTGGACCTCGAGCAACGCCCACCTTCGCCGATGGTCAGCTATACACGTTGGGGGCAATGGGTTCTCTCCAGTGCCTCCAAGCCGATACAGGTGAAGTTATTTGGCAGCGAAAGCTGGTGGACGACACCGGTGCGTCAGTTCCGATGTGGGGATTCTCGAGTTCACCCTTGGTGGTGGATGAGCGTGTTATCGTGTTCGCCGGCGGAGGCAGCGGAAAGTCGATCGTGGCATACGATGCCCGAAACGGAGAGCCGGTCTGGCAAGCAGGCAATGGCATGCTGTCGTACAGTTCACCCCAGCTTGAACAACTGTTTGATGTTCCGCAGGTTCTGATGATGACCGAGGATGGACTAACTTCGTATGACCCCAGTAGTGGAGCAGTGCTTTGGGAGCATTCCTGGCCTCTTGGTGGTGGTGCTGCCCGGATCATTCAGCCGAAACGAATTGGAGATGATTTTCTTATCGGGACCGGTTACGGCCTCGGCACAAGACGAATATCGGTGCAACGAAATCAAGGCAGCTGGTCCACGACCGAACGATGGACGAGCCTTGCGATGAAACCCTATTTCAATGACTTTGTGATTCATGACAATCACATCTATGGCTTTGATAAGAACATCTTTTCATGTGTCGACTTAGAAGAGGGTCGTCGCGTTTGGAAACGAGGTCGGTATGGGCACGGCCAGGTACTACTTGTGAAAGAAGATGGTTTGTTGCTAGTGCTTTCTGAGAAAGGCGAAGCGGTTCTACTCCAAGCTGATTCGTCGAAGCTGCAAGAACTCCATCGTTTCCAAGCTGTTGATGGAAAGACCTGGAATCAACCAGTGATTGCCGACGGAAAGCTGTACGTGCGGAACGGCGTCGAAGCGGCTTGTTTCGACATTTCAACAACGGCAAAATCGGACCCACCCAAGTGAATCCAAGAAAGACCGAAACGATGACCCGTCAACGCAAATGGGCGTTTCAGTTATCACTGCTCGTTGCGATCCACTTGACTTCCCTGTGCGGCGTCGCGCGTGCGGAAGTAGAAACGAAAGAGAGATTCGAGAAGATACTGGCTTCATT
>JBCCKZ010000655.1:0-3768 GCA_039027135.1 Planctomycetota bacterium | reverse complement strand
GTTTGACCGGACTTCTGAAGGCCGTTCGAATAGTCTTGCCGCGTCATCAACATCGATCCGCCGCCGGGGAGCTCGTCTAAGCCCAAGCTCACCTTGAGCACTTCAACTTGAGCTGGTTCCCAGTACCCCGGAGCCCCAACCATTTGGATGAGATCAGCGGCGGCATTCGTACTTTGCGGGGCCCAATTCATTGCATCGATTGCCGCAGAGTAATTGACATACCCTTCTTTGGTCAGAGGGAATGTAAGCCGCGTGGTGTCTTCGCTGATCGTAAAGTGCTGTTGCAGTTGCGGCTCTTGTCCCGCAACTCTCTGAATCGACAAGGGCGAGCAGAAAATGATGAGAGGCAAAAAGCTGAGAGCTCGCCGGTCCATATTTGGGTCTCCGAGAATCTAAATTCTGATCATCGTCGCCATATCATACTCACAAGAACACCGCCACAGAATCGCTCGGTACTTCAAGAGTGAATCAACGGGAGCAAACTGAGTGAACGAAGAACCATTATGGTGAAGACACACCCGAGCGGACTGCATTCGCAGTTGGGCATTGCTGTGGAGCTTTATTCGCGGCCACTCGACGGATCGCTAACACTGCGAAGACGTTCGATGCGCTCGACTTCCCTGCTAATGGCTTGTTGCAAGCGTGAACTCCGTGCTCCAACGCTAATGTATTCTACTTCGGGTAAGGAGCGAACGAATTGAATGGTCTTGTCTTCGCTAAGTTGATCGCCATCACAAAACAAAGAAACAAGAGTCGGGTGCCCCTTCAAAGACGACAAAAGCTCATCGGTCATCTTGAGCTTTCGCAAGATGATCCGTTTTAGCCGCGGGAGTTTAGCGAGGGCTTTGAAGTCTTCAGGCTTCACCGATTCGACACTAAGTTCAAGGCTTTCGAGCGTCTCGATCTTTGCCGCGGAACGAATACTTTCTCCCGTCAAATTCCGTGCGTAAATGTGGACATCTTGTAACGCTACTAGCCGGCTAAGATATTTCATTCCTTGATCTGAAATCTGCTCTCCGCCGAGTTCTAATACTCGCAGGTTAGTTAGACGCTGGGAAATACGACGCAGGGCTTCGTCACTAAAATTACCGCCGGACAGCCTTAGCCCTTCGAGCTTACTGTGCCCCTCGGTCGCATAGTGGATAAATCGATCCGTTAGATCTTTGGCGCTGAGTACTTCAAGATCTAGTAGCGACGGTATTTCCCCGACAGTCTTGCCAAACTCATCTGTTAGCTTGCACGGTTTAGCGTTGAAGTCCACGCCAACGTCTATTTCCAAAGTCTGGAGTCGGGGCAGCTGTTTGAGAAAGCCCCAATCATCTTGGTCAAACTCTGAAATTGCCAACTTGAGTGACAAGAGTTTCTTAAGCGATTTTAGCGGCGCGGGATCAAATTCGAGCTTTGTCGTTTCACCCAAGATCGCATCTTGACCGAATCTCAATTCTTCGAGTGAGCTAATCTTCGAGATTTGATCAAGGTCGATTCGATTAAGCGTTGTGTAATAGACAATTTCCAAGGATTCAAGTCTTGGGTGACGCTTTAAATTGAGTGACTCCAAATCGCCAGGCCGCCCCCAATAGCGTGCAGAAATGACATGATCGCGCTCATCGAATTCGAAGTGGATATTCTGGCCACTCGCGTGCGACGAAAGCGCGATCGTCAGTCCAAACAACACTGCCGTGGATAAGCTCAGTTGCGATTTCATGGTCGTAGGGACTCGGTGATTTCGTAAGCAAGTGCATCGAGTTGCGATCCCCCTTTATAAACATCACGTGTCCGATTCGCTCGTAAATTCACTGACGGCTTCGCGAGTTCGAACCACCAGAGGATGATCGAGAGACTCTTCACCGATCGAATCGAGGTCACGCTTGGCGTTCTCGATGGCATTTTGCGCGGCTTCCGGATTGCCCGACCGACGGTTGATGGTTGCTTGGCTGCGATAAAGCATCGCCCGCCAACAACGGTGTCGAACACTGTCAGGAAACGTCTCTACGAGTGCGGTTTGCAGCCGAATGGCCTCACCGACCATCGTGTTCGCATCTCCAAGTCGCAACTGCGTTCGCGCGATTGCGGAAAGCTTGTGTCGCAAATGAACTTCCGACACCAAGATTCGTCGGTGTTCTCATCGCAATGTACTTTTTGCTGACGATCGAATTTCGGTCCTATCTGCAACCTCTGCTCGTCCTTTCGATCATACCCTTTGGTGCTGTAGGAGCTGTCGCTGGACACATTATTCAAGATCTGCCGTTCACGTTGTTTAGCATTTACGGTCTTGTTGCACTCTCGGGCATCGTGGTCAACGATTCCATCGTTTTGATTGATTTCATCAATCGGCGAATCGCCGATGGAATGCCACTCGAAGAAGCTCTCGTCGATGCCGGCAGACGACGTTGCCGCCCTGTCCTATTAACCAGTATCACCACGATCGGTGGCATGCTTCCCATCCTGTTGGAAACGTCTCGCCAAGCTCAGGTTCTGATTCCAATGGCCACTAGCCTCAGCTTCGGCCTGATCTTCGCCACGGCACTCGTCCTGATTCTGGCACCTGTTTTCTACTTGGTGCTTACTCGTTCCTCAGTGGCCGTGATCAACAGCATGGGCGTCGAAACGGGTCAGACGGACCATCCGAAAGCAGCGCTCGCCGAGCCCGCGACTTCATGACTCGAAGACGCACGAACGGAGCAAAAAACCACCAGGGGAGTTCTGCTAACAACTCTGCTGAATCCGCGAAATCCTGTTCAGCATGACCTGAGCCCATCGCCCTTCGTGAATCCTCGTCGACGTTTTGGTATATCCTGTCAAGCAACTTGACCAAATCTTGAATTCGTCGGACTCCAATGAACCAACTATCTCGAATACTGACTCTCGGTCTGCTGGCGTTTTTCTCCTGTCACCTCGTTCATGCTGAGCAGCCTCTTGTCTACGAAGGAACGAATGGCCCTGGAATCGGCAAGCACATCGTGTTTATTGCGGGTGACCATGAATATCGCAGCGAGGAGGCACTTCCAGCAGTGGCCCGGATTCTGGCGAAACATCATGGATTCAAGTGCACCGTTCTCTTCACCGTCGACGCTAAGACGGGCGAGATTGTTCCGGGCAACAATAACATCCCAGGATTGGAAGCACTCGAGTCAGCAGACCTGATGGTGAACTTTCTCCGTTTTCAAAATCTGCCTGATGAACAGATGCAACACTTCGTCGACTATCTGGATCGCGCTGGACCGGTCGTTGGCTTGCGAACCTCTTCTCACGCATTCAAGATTCCTGACGAAGGCACGTTCGCGAAGTACTCCTATCAATCCGAAGAAGAAGGTTACGTCGGTGGGTTTGGTCGCCAGGTACTCGGCGAAACCTGGGTCGGCCACTACGGCAAGAACCGAGTCATGAGCACTCGACTGGATCTTGCCCCAGACCAAAAGGATCATCCGATCCTGCGAGGTGTCTCATCCGCCTGGGTTGAAGCTGGTGGCTATTGGGCTGACCCGATGCCCGGCAGTACCGTTCTTGCAATGGCTCAGCCACTCGACGGAATGACACCAGACTCCGAACCTGCCGCCGACAAAAAGCCATGTCCAGGAGTTTGGTTACGAACGTACAAAGGGATGCAGGCAGAAGGTCGCGTCTTTACGGCGTTATACGGCGCATCGGTGGATCTGCAAAACGAAGGCTTCCGCCGCATCCTCGTCAACGGGTGCTATTGGGCGATGGGGATGGAGGATGCGATCAAAGCAGACTCAATCGTTGACCTCGTTGGGCCATACCATCCTG
>JBCCKZ010000654.1:0-3768 GCA_039027135.1 Planctomycetota bacterium | reverse complement strand
CTTCATCGACTATTACAACTCCACACTGGCACATCCTTACAGTTGGACGTACACCGGCAAGATTCTCACGGAACGATGAGCAATTTCAACTTAGGAAGCAATCTCGCTTCAAGCCACGCAGATTCCTTCCCGGGGCACTAGCTTATCCCAAGGTGCCATCCTAAGTTCTTGAAAGTCGAGGTATTGGAATTCTTCTAACCTCGGATGGAACTTAGCGGGCTTCAATAGAACTGGAATTACTCTCTTGCCGTATCCGATAGCAAAGGCCCACTCATACGTGACGTACGGTGAGTTGCAGGCGGCTGGTGATAGAACGACGATCAACGCATCCGACGTCTTGATTCCATCGTCAATTCGCGTGCGCCACTCGTCACCGGGAGACGTGTCGACATCCATCCAAGTGCCAATGCCCGCCTCTTTAAGCTTCATGCGCATCAGGTCCGCGAACGTATCATCTTCTCTGGAGTAGCTGATGAATGCTTGCATTGCGATTGAATCTTGCTGTCGGGTAACGGTTGGGTTTTGCGGGCCGGGACGAAGGGTTCTCCACTTGCAAAACGGCTGCAAGCCCGGCTCCGTAACAACCCATGGTTACCCCGTAGTTTGCGTCGCACCAAATCGTCGGGTACCGCTGGCAAATATACCACAAGCGATCGACACGCCGACAATCGCTCCAATCACTACGACTCCGGGCCCCTGACCGTTGGGGCCCGCGAACATAAACAGCACAGCGGGCGGCAGCGAGACTGCGAGAAGTGAGTAAACGATCTGTCGATAACGCACGGTAGGATCAACCGGCCAATGTTGCGAGCGCACACGAAAGATGAATCCGCCAACTACGCATCCCGCAAGTACCATGACGAGTCCAACTGCGTTCTGGCGAGCGAGAAACGGAATTGATGCGAACGCACCTGCCAGAGCGGTGAAGACGATGTACCAAGCAGGACCTCGTCGAAACTCAGCTGGCGTTTTGCGACCTGTATTCAGCAAAGAATCAGTCACGGTTGGCGGAGCGTAAGGGTTTGAACTCACAGATGTGGGGGCAGCGTATTGGGATATCGGTAGGGTTCAGCGGGGCTGCGCGAACGACTCACCACTTCAGAAACGTAGTTTCGCGGCCTTATGGTCATCCGCATTCATTTTAGTGGCTTGATCGTGTCGGGGCCATCTCGCAGCCCAAGACAGACGATCAAGTCGATCAAGACAGATGCGGACGCAAATGATTTAACTCGGATTAGCCTGAATCCATCCGTCAGAACGCCTGACAGGTGAAACCGCCTGCTCTGATCGTGGACGAATTCTCCCGGCCTGCCGCTCCGCCAACCAAAGGTGCCGAGACGACTAAACGGAGACCTTCGCCACGATCAGTTGCGGGAGTTGCCTAACGACTGCTCAGAAGACGCCTTCGCTCAAAAAGACCATCCATAAGGATGTCGCCGTGCAACTTCCCGCCACATGCGGAATCGACTCTTGCAAACCCCCAAAAACTTATGACCAAACAATCCAAAATTCTCATCGGCATTGACTGGGCAGACGCCAAGTACGATTTTCATCTCGTTGAGCCAAACGGGAAAGTCCAAGCCAGTGACTTTGAACACTCTCCAAGGGCCATCGCCAAACAGCTCCGAGTCTGGCGAGAACAGTTCCCCGATGCCACTTTTCTCGTCGCTATCGAGGCTTCAAAGGGCGCCTTGATCAACGCTTTGGTTGACCACCAAGACATCGTCATCTATCCAATCAACCCAGCCGCTTTGGCGCACCACCGCAAGTCGTTTGCCCACGGAGGAGGCAAAAATGATCCACTTGACGCCAAACGACTCGCTGGTTTTCTAAGGGATCGTCTTGAGGATCTCAGGCCGTTGAAGCGGGACCATCCGCTCACCCGCGAACTAGGCTCCCTCAGCGAAGACCGACGACGAGCGGTTGACACGCGTGCGGACCTGGCAAACGAGCTGACGGCGTTGCTGAAGCAGTATTTTCCCACTGTCTTAGGCTTCAAAGCAGCTAAACCCTACGCAGCATTCGTGCTGTCATTCTTGATCGAGTACCCGACTTTGCAGGCCGCCCAGGCGGTTGGTCAGACCAAACTTCGCAACTACTTTCATGGTGTCGGGATGAAACGCAAGGCGGCCGATCTCGCAAAGATGATCGTCGAGTCGATGCCCCTGACTACCGATGAAGTCACGCTTCGCAGCAGCCGACGTCGAGCCGTGATGCTCGCCGAACAACTGAAGATTCTCAACAAGCACATTCGCTGGTACGAAGCCGCTATCAAGGAACTGCTCCCCACACATCCGGCTTACGCGATCGCCAAATCACTTCCCGGACCTGCCGACAACACCCAGGCTCGATTGATTGCAGCGATGGGAGACGATCCAACTCGGTACAGCTCTGCCGAGAGCCTACAGTGTGCCAGCGGCATCGCCCCGATCACCGAGCAAAGTGGAAAACGCAAGTACGCGGTCGCTCGCTGGGCATGCACCAAGTTTCTAAGACAGACAGTTCACGAAATGGCAGGTCTTTCGATTACCAAGAGCCGGTGGGCGAAGGACTTCTACGATCAGCAACTGGCAAAAGGAAAATCGGCCAACACCGCCAAACGAGCGCTCGCCTACAAGTGGCAACGCATTATCTACCGGTGCTGGCAAACGGGGCAGCCGTACGACGAAGAGCGTTACATCTCCCGGCTCAAAGCAACTGGCTCACCGCTGGCTGAAACCTTATGAACTGACCGCGAAACGATGTTGAAAACCTGTCAGCAACACCGCCATTGACTGTGCATAAAATGTCACAAAAAACCAACGAGCAACCCAGGCCACCCTAGACAACATGCCTCAGATGTCTCCGTTGCAACCGATGGTTCGCCGCCGGTTTGCAACAGCATAGAATCGATCCAGCTAGCGACGCCAGAAGTGATGAAGCCGATCAGCAACGGTGGCGCAAGCATCAGGCCCAAGAACGAAGCGTATGTCCGCATCAACGATGGTTCACCCGAGCTAGTCCATTCGAGCAGTGGAATGGACAAGGACAAAATCGCGACCAGAAACAGAAGCGAGATTAGGTACGGAACAATCATCACGCGATGAGACGCCAGAGCCGAGAGCTTGAACACGATGGTGCAAAGAGGAATGCTGGATAGCAGGGCAAGCGCGATCAGGATCACAGCCCAGAAGCCCATGTTGGGTTTGTACGTCGTGTCGATGTAGTAGATTACCGCTGCAGTCCACGTGAGCAATGCGACAAATGCAGAAGCGGCCCCAATCGTAGCTACGGCGTTGCGGTGAGGTGGGCGCCTCATCGGCGATTCCACCACAAGGCGTGCATCGCCGTTCGGTGTCGCGTATGGATTCAATGGACTTCAGTCGGCGAACGGCGGCCATCACCGGGCACGGCCATTGTGGTTTCCATTTGTAAACGCGCGATGCCGTGCTCCGGTGGATGGCATGGTTACCCGCCCGCCTGTTGAGTTTGTGAGTGAATAGAGTCGATTATGTCGTCGTTATCGCGGATGGACGCAAAGCCGATCGCGGCAAACCGGTCGGCAAACAGTCCTGGAGGCACACCTATGGTCTTCAGCGCTTGGTTTATCGTACCGGAATGTGACCAGCTAGGTGGACATTTATCGATCCCATCAGCAACAACAAGCGCACCCTGTCCGCCGACACCACCAAAGTGTTCAGTTTCGACGTAGGCCAGTACACCGCCAGCCGATAATTTTCGAAGGTAGTCGTGAAACGCTGGCGTGAGGAGCATGAATTCCTCACCGGT
>JBCCKZ010000653.1:0-3770 GCA_039027135.1 Planctomycetota bacterium | reverse complement strand
TGAAAGTTCATAAACGGCACTGGGCTAGGCCAACTATCTTCAGCGCATCAAAAAACCCCGCAAATCACGGTGTTTTGTACCGTTTTCTCGGGGTTTTGCGATGCGGCCGAGAGGACTTGAACCTCCACGCCCTAAAACGGGCACTAGATCCTTAGTCTAGCGCGTCTGCCAGTTCCGCCACGGCCGCGTGTTTCGTTAGCGATGCAAGTTATCCCGGATCGCTGCCGTGACGTCAACGGGCATGCCATGAACGATGGATCTGACATGAAACCAATGACAACTTGCCGCCGCCCGGCCAACTTGCGCATCAAGAGCCGCTGGGTGAGAGCACATACCCGAGACGCCGTACGCCTCCCTCTGCGGCTCTTGTTTTGTTTAGACACCTGAGACGTCGCCTCGCGGCGCCATACGGCTGACGAGATACTTCTTTTGCCCGCTCCCCGCGAACCAAACGCGACGTTGACGTTCTTGAACCTTCAATTGACAATCAGTCTCCAAGTATTCGACGTCTTTTTTCGCTGTTTTGCTCCCGAGTCCCTCCTCATGTCGCTCGCCGATCCTCCCGCCGTTTCACTCGAAAAGCTCTGCACGGATATTTCCTCTGCGGCTCGACAGGCTTCTAGGGAATTGGTCGCCATTGATACGGAAGTCAAGAACCGTTGGCTTTTTTCGTCGGCTGATGCCCTGCTAGAGCACACGGCTTCGATCCTTTCCGCTAATCAGGTCGATCTGGATGCGGCCCAGGAAAACAATCTGACCGACTCAATGATCGATCGATTGCGGCTTAATCCAGAGCGACTCGAAGGAATTGCTGCAGGCCTGCGTGAAATTGCCGCTCTAGCGGATCCGGTTGGCGAGGTCCTCGATGGATTTACCAGGCCGGGAGGTCTACGCATCCTCAAGCGTCGCGTGCCGCTTGGGGTGGTCTTTTTCATTTACGAAAGCCGCCCGAACGTGACCGCAGACGCTGCCGCAATTTGCGTAAAGAGTGGCAACGCAGTCATCTTGCGAGGCGGAAAGGAGGCCATCCATAGCAGCCGTGCCATCGTTGATGTGCTGACAAACACCGCCAAGCAAGTTGGCTTGCCTGACAACGCTGTGCAGCTTGTCCCTACCATCGACCGCGAAGCCGTCGGCCATTTCCTCAAACTCGATTCGCTGATTGACGTCACGATTCCTCGTGGTGGCGAAGGTCTGATCCGACGAGTGGCGGCCGAGGCATCCATGCCCGTCATCAAGCATTACGATGGCAATTGCCATGTCTATGTCGACGCGCACGCTAACATCGAAATGGCTGTGAAAGTCATCGAGAATGCTAAGTGCCAACGAATGGGGGTGTGCAATGCCTGTGAGTCTCTCTTGATCCATCAAGACATCGCACGGCAAGCACTTCCCGCGATCGTCGAAAACCTCTCCGGTAATGGAGTGTCGCTCGTTGGCGATTCTCGTTCCCAGGAAATCGATAAACGAATTGGAAGGGCGACTGAGGAAGACTTCTCGGCTGAGTACCTCGGCCCCCAGATCAGTGTCGCGATTGTTGATGACATTTCCCAAGCCATTTCCCACATCAATCAACATGGTTCGCACCACACCGATGCGATTCTCACCGAAGACATGAATGCAGCACGTCGGTTCACCGACGAAGTCGACAGTAGTGCAGTCATGGTCAATGCGAGCACCCGTTTCAATGATGGTGGCGTCTTTGGCCTCGGTGCCGAGATCGGTATCTCAACGGACAAGTTCCATGCTCGTGGCCCCTGCGGCATGCGAGAATTGACCACCTACAAATACATCGTTACCGGCGAAGGAAGCGTCCGAACCTGACATGAGTCAAACGTTGATCACCCCACGAACACTGAAGGGGTTTCGAGACTATCCACCCGCCATCATGATTCCTCGTGAAGCAATGATGGACACCGCTCGGCGGGTCTTTCGGTCGTTTGGATTTGCCCCGATCGACACACCGGTGCTGGAGTATCTACAAATACTCACGGGCAAAGGCAGCGAAGAAACCGACCGACAGATTTATAACTTCACGACTCGAGGTGGTCGTGAAGTCGCCATGAGATTCGATCTCACAGTGCCGCTGGCTCGGTTCGCTGCACAACACATCAACGCGCTCGGGACGCCGTTTCGTCGGTATCACATCGCTCCCGTTTGGCGAGGTGAAAACCCCCAGTCCGGACGATACCGCGAATTCGTCCAGTGCGATTTCGATACGATTGGAACCGAGTCGGCGGTTTCTGACACGGAAGTCATCATGGTCGTCAACCGACTGCTCAACGAACTCGGTTTCGACGAATTCACCATCTCCATCAATAACCGAATGGTGCTTTCGGGTTTGCTCGAGAAGCTTGATCTGATCGAGAAAACGACAGATGTCCTCCGGTGCCTCGATAAGATCGGCAAGATTGGGCGAGAGGCGGTTGCCAAGGAGATGGTCGATTCGGCGAGCGTCACCAGCGATCAAGCTAACCAGGTACTGGCGTTGTCAGATCTGGATGACGAACCTGAAAGTGTTCTCGATAGCCTTCTTGAGATTGTCTCCGGAAGCGAAACAGGTGTTCAAGGCGTCGAAAGACTCGGTGAGGTCTATCGCAGTGCGATCGCCTCGGGAGTCTCACCTGAACGGCTTCGTCTTGACGTTTCAATCGCCAGGGGCTTGGATTACTACACCGGGACCATCTTCGAAACCACGCTCGATGAACTTCCAGGCATTGGCAGCATCTGTAGCGGCGGTCGATACGACAACTTGGCCAGCCTTTATACGAAACAACGGCTGCCAGGTATTGGCGGCTCGCTCGGGCTTGATCGACTATTGGCCGCCATGGAACAGTTGAAATTACTTCCAAGCCAAAGCGTTTCGGCTCCCACGATGATCGCCTACTTCGACAAGTCGCTCAAAGAAGACTATCTGAAGATGTCATCACAATTGCGATCTGCAGGACTCGGAATCGAGATGTACCCCGACCCCAAGAGACTAGCCGCACAACTGAAGTATGCCGACCAGAAAGGATTCAGCCACGTGATCATTGCTGGAGATCGCGAATGGCAAAATGGCGAAGTTCAAGTGAAGACTTTGGCAACGAAGGAAAGCCATACCATCGCCTACCAGCATGACGCGTTCGAAGAACTGGCTAGGTTTCTCGGTTCAACAATAGCGGAATCAGAATAACTGACACCCCCAGGCACTGGCCGCCGACAGCCATCAAAGGCATCACGATTGACATAGGCTGACCATGGGGTGAGATGCTCAAAGAAACATCTCCACCATGAATCGTCGCAGCTGGCCAGCTCGCGACTTTTTCCCAGCCGCGAATGGTTCGACGCCAGCCATCTGATGGCGACTCGGCGATTGGCTTGTAGCCACGCCAGGCATCTTCATCACCCCAAAGCGTTGTCGAGCTGATCGCCGCATGCGATGTCTGGCGATCCTGAAGCAATCGACTGCCGAGAGAAACAAGCCCCAGGAGAAATAGAGTGACCAAATGGACGGCCACTCGATTTCGCAGTTTTTGACGGTCGGCCTTCGATATGTAAAAGAAACTCATGTTGGAGAGTTGAGGCAACGTCCATTCCGTCAGGGCGACGTCGTTTGGCCGGAACGCCTAATCCGCTACCAGTCCTCAACTTAGGGCAGCATGTAAAAGGTTCTGAGCTACCGCGTGTTGATTCTATTCATCAAGCGTTTGGCTTATGAATCAACGCGATGATGTTAAAAAGCATCATGTTCCTAGCGCCCAAGGTTTCAATGTGAGCTACGGTTAAGG
>JBCCKZ010000652.1:0-3777 GCA_039027135.1 Planctomycetota bacterium | reverse complement strand
GCATCGACAACTACTCGCACTTCTTCTTTTGGTCGGGGCCCAATCGACAAGACTTATTCGAAAACCGACGTGAGTTTTATCGACCAGGAGAGTACTTCCCGGACTTAATGGTCGAGAAGTGCAAAGAGTTCATCGACGCTGGCAAGAACGATGATAAGCCATGGTTGCTCTACTGGGCCTTCAACGCACCGCACTATCCGTATCAAGGCACACCGTCTTGGCTTGAGCGATACTCAGGCCTTTCGACACCGCGTCGAGAGTACAACGCGTTTGTGTCGACGATGGATGAGAAGATCGGGGAAGTGCTCGCGGCACTTGAGCAAAGTGGTCAGTCGGACAACACCATCGTGATCTACCAACCCGATCATGGACACAGCACGGAAACGCGAGCCTTCGGGGGCGGAGGAAATGCGGGGCCTTACCGCGGCGCGAAATTCAGTCTATTCGAAGGTGGAATTCGTGTCGTGTCATTGGTTCGTTACCCAGAGCATCTGGAACCCGGCGGTGTCCATAATGGGTTTGCGACCGGATGTGATTGGTTGCCGACGCTTTGCGAGTGGGCGGAAGTACCCGTTCCAAATACGCACCTGGATGGTGTGTCAATTGTGCATGATCTGACCGAATTGAAGCCCTACCGTAAGCCGGAGTTCTACTGGCAGTTCGGATCTGGTCCGAAGCCCCAGTGGGCGGTTCGGCAGGGGCCATGGAAGTTGATCGGTAATCCATTTGATACAACGAGAGCTCAGTCGGTGCGAGGCGCGGATGCTCGCCAGATAGGAGAGGTGTTTCTGGCAAACCTCGAATCGGATCTGGGCGAAAGAGAAAATCTCAAGGACAAGAATCCAGAAGTGGTCGCGAGTTTGAGTGAGCTCCGTGATCAATGGATGATCTCGATGCCTTGAAGTGGGGTGTGTGTTTAAGCGAATTACTACTGATGATTGCACCGATGTTTTGGTAACATACGACCGGTGAGATTTCGTTACTTAGTGTTGTTTGCCACCGATGTCTGCTCTTAGTGCCTTCCAGCCTCGATACACCGTTGCTGATTACCTGACTTGGCAGGGTGATTGGGAGCTTTGGGATGGGGCAGCCATATCGATGTCTCCGAGTCCTTTTGGGAGGCATTCAGCGCTAGTTGCAAGGACCATAACGCAACTGTCTAAGAGCATCGAGTCGGGCAATTGTGAAGGTGAGGTTTTGACTGAACTCGACTGGATCGTTTCTGATTCAACCGTGGTTCGTCCTGATGTGATAGCGGTTTGTGGTGGTCCTCCCGCCGAACATCTACAGCACGCTCCAGCTTTCATCGCTGAAGTGCTATCCGAGGCGACGAGGGAAAGAGACTTGAACTACAAATGAGAGCTTTATGAACAGGAAGGCGTTGGAAACTACTTAACGCTTGATCCTGAAGCGAACCAGCTAATGTGGTTCAGCAATGTAGCACCCAATGGTTGGCGAGGAGTGGTCGTCGCTGACTCTTTGCAGCTATCCGTATGCGATGACTGCCAACTCACCATTGATGTGTCGAAGCTCTTTAGATGAGCGCGACTCGTTCCTTCGGGTAAAACCGAAAATCTCTGCGAACTTTTCTGTCGTTTCACGCTCTCTAACTGGCACGTTGCTGAAGTGTCATTCCGCGTTGTTTGAAAGATAGAGTCGTGCTTGTGTTGTTTTCATGTTTAGTCGTGAGGGTTGGCTGCGAGTAATTTGCGAGCGCGGTCCGCCAATAGGAAGCAACATGCAAATATCAATCTTTCAACTACCACAGAACCATGAAAACCAAACTCGAAAAGGAGTCCTCCATCGCGACAACCGTCGCGGTTCGGATCGCCGGCGAAGATATCGCCAAAGGAGACTACGTTACCGTTCTCAGTGAAGTCATTGAGTTGCCCTCATTCTTTTGGGATTGCTCGGGGCTTTCAATCCCAGTCGATGAGCCCGTGCGAACTCGCTACATGCCGCGTTACGGCGGCGAGCCGTGCAAGGTCGTGGCAGTCTGTTTGCCGTTCGTCTATACGAGGCGAGCGGCCGGTGGACTCACAACCTTCGACACACGTTTGAAGCAGCTCGTCAGGTTGGACCCACAAAGCGGTAAGGAAGTCTGGAAGCGACTTCGAAGCAAAAAGAAGAAACGAAAAAAGTGAGTTTCTGTCGAGCTTGGGCGCGGCAAATCCTTTATTCGCCGCCCTTGCTTCTATCTGCTAATCTGTCAAGCTCGTCTGTGCTCGTGAGTCAAAGCGTCGCTGGTGCGTCATTGAAGCACGTGACTAGCTACCATAGTGATCGGTGCGCTCCAAAGTAGTTCACGCTGTTAAGCATGGACGTGCCGAAGTCACTTTTGAGAATTGGCGGCCGATGAAATGAAGCGACGCGTAGCCCTAGTTGTTGAAACATCTAGTGTCTACGGTCGTGACTTGCTTTCGGGAATCGTTCGCTTCATGCGAATGCGTGATGAGTGGTCGGTATTTCTCGAACAGCGAGATCTTTGGAAGCAGCCGCCATCTTGGTTGCACGCTTGGCATGGTGATGGAATCATTTCGCGAGCGACCACGCCTAAGCTATTGGACGCGATACGAGAGACGGGTGTGCCGATGGTTGAGGTGACTGATCGCAAAGGCCATTCAGGCTTGCCTCAAATTCGCTCGGATGATGAAGCGATCGGGCGGATGGCGGCGGAACATTTGCAAGAGCGGGGATTTGAGCGTTTCGCCTATTGTGGATTCAAGAACGAAGCTTGGTCTCAGAGACGCGAACAAGGCTTTCGAAGCGTCGTAGAGAGTAAGCCGAGCAAGTATTGTTCGAGTTTTAACTCTCCATGGCATGGTCCATCGGCTCGTTCATGGGAGGCGGAGCGTGCCTCGCTTGTTCGATGGATCGAAAGCCTCACGCCACCATTCGCTGTGATGGCATGCAATGACATTCGTGGTCAGCATGTCATCGATGCTTGTTCACAGTTGAATCTCGCAGTTCCTGAGCAAGTCGCGGTTGTTGGCGTCGACAATGATGAGTTGCTTTGCCAAGTTTGTTCACCGCCGCTTTCCAGTGTCATCCCTAACGCGGAGATGGTTGGATTCCGAGCGGCCGAAACACTATCCGCATTGATGGAAGGTCGAGGAATCCAGGAGAGTTTACAACTCGTTTCACCCTTGGGTGTCGCAACAAGACAATCAACTGATGTAGTCGCTATTGATGATGCGGATGTCGCCGCCGCGCTGCGCTACATAAGAGAGAACGCGTGCCGTGGCCTGAGCGTCGCGGAGGTGGTGAGAGACTGTCCGGTATCTCGTAGCACGCTCGAAAGGCAGCTCAGGAAATTACTTGGACGTACGCCCCAGGAAGAAATAAGGCACGTCCAGATAAAGAGAGCAAAAGAGTTGTTGTTAACCACTGATTTGTCGGCTGAGCAGATCGCCCCGCTATGCGGCTTCGACTATCCCGAGTACTTCTACACCGTCTTTAAACGGGTCGCGGGCGTCCGCACAACGGATTTTCGAAGGCAAGCCGCGCCTCAGTGAGCGGTTAGGCGTTGACAAAATATTCTAGGATGCGGACAAAGCATTTCATGGCACGCAAAGGCGTGATCATTACCATAGGACTCTAGTTAAGGGATGGTCCCGCGTGCTCCCGGCTCGTGTTCCGGGTCACTGAGAACCACCTCCCACCCCCCAAGTCACTCAGAAACGCCGGGTGATTTCGAACTCTGCAGAAGCCAAATTCCCTTTTTCGAGTCGATTCCGAAAGCACTACATGGTCAAGAATCTCGCAGGCAAGAATGCG
>JBCCKZ010000651.1:0-3814 GCA_039027135.1 Planctomycetota bacterium | reverse complement strand
TCGTCGACAACCATTCGCGTGTAGGTCAATTGAGGAAGGTGATCGATCGTGAGTTTTTCCTTTCCAACAACCAACTCGATCTCTTCTCGCAGTCGTTGTTGAGCTTCTGGGTTGCGATGAAGTTCATACCAAATCCATGTCAAGGCGCTTGATGACGTCTCGTGACCGCCGATGATCATTCCCAGGACTTCCTCCTTGATCTCGTGATCGCCTATTGCTTTGCCATCCTCGCCTTGCTGTGACTGGAGTAATGTCGTCAATAGATCGTTTGACTGTGGCGATTGTCTTCGTTGTTCAATCAGATTGCCAATGAATGCATGGAATTCCCGGAGTGTTCGCTTTAGTTGCAAATTAGTCCGTGATGGAAACCAAGGCTGCCGGAGGATCGGCAAAGGTGGTTTGGCGCTGTAGCGGTTGATCGCTGATGTCCATGATGCGATTCGCTCACTCGCATCATCGAATCCATCACTGAACAACACCTCTCCCGCAATGCGCAAAGTGACCTGTTCCATGTCATGGGCGACATCGAAAACGGTTTGTTCATGGCATCGCGTCTCCCAATGAGCGACCATCTTTTCAGCCGCGCAAAGCAACGTTTCAAAGAATCCGTGTATGGTCGAAGGACTGAACATGGGCTGCATCAGTCTTCGCTTTCTTGTCCACTGCTCCCCCTCTGCCACGACTAGACCATCGCCAAACGCCTCTCGAAATCGGTCATAGATGACAGTGTGCTTGTCCAGGGTCTTGTTGGTCCCCGTAAGGACCTGCTTAACCAGTTCCGGATGATTCACGAAATAGAAACTGAACAAGCCACGGTAATGGATAAAGTCGCCGCAATGGCGCGCGAGATGGTCAAAGAAGTAAGCTGGATTGCCAGCCAACATCCATTGTCGATAGCAGAGCCGAGGCCGAGCCAAATCGAATTTGAGGGCGTTTGCCATGTTCTTCGTGACTAAGACGCAGAGGACGGACTAGGCATCCGTTCGATTAGCAACATGCTATCACTAGATACGTTTGACTAACCGATAAATCGCATCGACTGGCTTGAGCATCAAAAGGAGTGCTATCAAGATCGATGGCAAGTAAATCGTTGAGTCGTCAGCATCATGAGGGGCATTGTCTTTCCAGCACTGATAGTGAAGTGTGGTCGCCGGTTCTAGTTGGATTCGCCACCATGCTCTGAGGCTTCTTAGCGACCAAAAAGAGGGGTAAGCCTTCATTCGCTTCGCTAATTCATCGCAGTACGGGAACATCTCTACCGGATACACAGCATTTAGATCCAACAACGCAAAGCGTTTCTTCAAGCCAGCCAACTCTTGTAGGTGAAGAGACTCAACGTCGGCGGGGCGCTGCCAGCGTCCGGCGATTAGACCGCAGACATACCTTGCCTGCATCTCGCTGATTGTCGGAATATTGCCGATAACAGGCCTTGCGAAGCCAATGAGAAATAGATTGGCATGGGTTGCATGACAACAGCCTTGATAAAAGTCTTGGGGGGCAATTTTCCCGTCGGTGAGTTCGCTTACTCCCGATCGATAACCGATTGCAGGAACGATCATCTCCGGGGCAACCATGATTGGCCTTTCGTCACTCGTTGAGTCTCCAAACGGCTCGAATCTGCGTTGTGATTCGTCCACTGATGGACCAACTATCGTGATCTTCCCACGTGCGACCTCGTCAAGAAAGTCGTCGCTCTTGTTGTGGAACATGTCGAATAGATTGCTTTTTGCTTGCTGCGTCAGCTGGATCGCCCATTGACTGCGTCGTGTTTGAAAGTCTTCTTCTGACAAGCCGTTCGCCGCAGCGTGGTCACCATCTGAGTGCGGAGAAGATCTCGAAGGAAAGACTCTTTCGAACCACCGCTGATAGCGAATCCGTGCGGCGACAAATCGCTGGCCAATCCAGTTGCGTAAATCGGGGTGAATGGACAGCATCAGCCGGTTGCGCAGAAAGTCGGATGGAACTCCGCGGATCGGATGGTAACGAGGGCTGACGCGGATTCCTGATCTGAGCGATAGGAAAACTTCATTTTCAAGTCTTGGTTGGGCGAGGCGACGAGCAGCGTCAACCGCCGATTCGCCGCCACCGAAGACAACAATACGTTTGCCAGTCACAGCATCAATTTGATCGTCCAACCTCAGGTCTGCGATAGACATCGTGTGAATTTCCGATGCAATCTGCTTGGCTTTCATTGCCAGTCCGGTTGCGAGAATCACCGCATCGAATGCCTCGGTACATTCGCTTGGATTCTAACTTGCTTCGTCGGTCCAGGTCATTTGCCATCGTCCATGTGTCTCTTTTCGGCAGAGTGTGTAAACCCGACATCGAAGCCGATTTCGTTCCCGAAGCCCAAACGCATCCGCGAACGACTCTAAATAGTCTCCGTACTCGCGATCGTGAAAAAACTCGGCTCGACGATCACGACCATCGGGATCGACGTTTGCGGCGTACTTGGTGAAGCAAGCGAACTGAGTGGTGTACTTCGTGGACGTGGAAACGAACCCACTGTGTGGATCACCCCAGCAACCTCGAATGCTGTTCGATCTCTCGAAGCAAACAATTTCCCAGTCCGGTAACGTCTCAATCGCGTTTTTCAGGCTGACGAGACCGCTGCTGCCAGATCCGATGATGGCCAACCGTTTCGTCATAACACTTTCTGTCACTGGACCACGGCGGTCAAGCTAACCAACACAAAGTTGAACTGCCCTGACTCTGGAATGAAAAGCAATAATCGTTGGTCTTCAGTTATCTCGTGATCCTTCAAGAACTGATCCAGCATCACATAGATACTTGCCGCGCCAGTATTTCCGGCGGTGGCGAGGTTTGTCCAATACGGCACCTCACTTCGAAGAGTGGTCACATGGGCTTGCATGATCCGCTCCATACGCCGTCGAAAGAAAAATGAAGAAAGATGTGGCAAGATCATGTGATAGTGATCTAGCGATTCGCCGTGTTTACTGAGTGCCGATGCCAAGAAGTCCCGGGAGCTCTCAAACAGGTACCGTGAAAGCACTTGAACGTCTTGACTAAGGCGAGCTTTGCGCGTTTCCATCTTCATGCAAAGCTGTGTTGAGTGGGCATACGACATCGAATGCGTCCAATCTACTCGCAACGAAAGGCCGCTTTGCGATGGCTCGTTTTGAAGCAAGAACGTTCCAGCGCCATCGGATAACATGAATCTGAGAAACACCGACATGAACCACTGGCTTCGTCGGATGTTTGGATGCTGATCCCGATCATCAATTGGATCGATGACGCTAGACTTTAGAACCTCTGAGGCGTGCTCAGTGCCGACGCTCAATGCGGATGCATGCTCGCCCGTTTGGACAGCCCGAATTGCCCCCACCAAGGCTGCTGCAGATGAGGTGCAGATTCCTCCGTGGGAGCTGAGCTCAATCGGATGGGTTAATTTGCCTTTTTCTCGCAAGTGGTGATGAAGCATCGTGCCGATGCCAGGACCTGACATCGGGGCGTATGTAGTGCCTGCCGACAAGTAGGTCACATCTCCAGCATGATGGTCGAGTACTTGGCAAACGGCTTTTGCCCCGAGCCCATACACATCATCGGTTGCCTTTTGAGAAGAATCCTGGGCATAGTGTCGACCGACGATTCCATTCATACGCAAGACGTTTTGTTTGACTTCTTGTTCACCGTCGATCTCACCAAGGTAACGTGCGATCTGATCATTCGAGATTCGAGGACCGGGTAAATAGGAGCCCGTTTTGGTTATGTAGCAGGGCGTGAGCGAAGTCATTTACTAGGACTCTGCTTAGGCAGGCGAATGATTCCGAAGCAAATCGTACGCCACTTCGTC
>JBCCKZ010000650.1:0-3823 GCA_039027135.1 Planctomycetota bacterium | reverse complement strand
GTCAACCGAGTACCACGCCCCAGCCATCGTATTTTCCGCCTGATGGATTCGCTATCTGATCGAGCCTGGCTTGGATTCGTTTCAATTCGATGTACTCAGGAACAATCCTGACACTGATGTAAATCGTCCACGAGGGACCATACTCATCAGGGTCATCTATCTCAGGATCAAAATCAGGTTCTCCTTCATCGTATTCGATACGTGGTTTATAGCCTTCCTGCGCTATCGCGGCGGCGATGTTTTTGGCAGAACTCTCGTCAGGTGCGGCAATAGGAAATTCAATCGTGAGCGGTTGCTTCAAGTCGATGCCCCTAGCGGCGAGATCTGCCAGGACTGCACCATCAACGTCATTCGGAAAGACACTCATCTTGTTGACTTGGGTCAAGTGTTTTGTTCTTCATTGTCGTCGGGGTAGAAAATCTGCCTGATAGGCGAGTCCTTCGTGTCCATGTCTCCACAATACATTTTGAGATGGGTGGGAACGGCATCATAAGCACTCCTCAGGGCTATTTTGTTCTCAGAGCTTGGGGCGTCCTCATATCGAAGATGTGCCGCAATGCATAGCTGAATCGCACCTTCGCCACCTTGGAGGGTCGACACGATGTCCTTGGCTTCCAAGATTCTTTGGTCTGCAGAAATGCCCCAGAGCCCATCGGTCGGAATCAATCTGCCAAGAGTTGGGACTTCGAGCCACCGCCCGTCATTTGCGTTCGTTACCAAGTTCCCTCTGTCGAGTTGCCCGTAAACAGTGTCAAGGGATGCCAATTCGCCGTCGAAGCCAACACGAGAGGTTCCGTCAGAATAGATGAACCATTGTTTGAGGATGCGGTCTTGTCCGTCGCATTTGAAGAGTGGGACTTCCTTACCGAGAATCTTGTTTCCATTCGATAGGGACAGTCGTCGGAGAGCCCCAATTTTGCGTAACGCACCTTCCCTTCGAGACGGGTATCCGTGCCCTCCATCTCGATAACATTCCTGAGCATGGGATCGAAATCACGAACAACACTCCAGATAGCATCCCTTATCTCGTACGCCGATCGAAGCCACGTTCCTTTCGAAACCATTGCCGCTCCCAAATCAAAGATGCTCAATCGGCTATCGACAGGTGGTGTCGCTGATACCGATCCTGTTCGTAGTTTTCGATCGAAAAGGTCAAGGTCCATGAAGCCCCAAACATCTACTGCACCGTCCGCGTACGCGTTGATGGTCGCGTAATGTTGTTGCAAGTTGTTGATGAATACAGGTACCGATTTGCCAACTCTTTCACCGTTGGGTCTGGTTCGTGTAATGTCCCACATGTTTGATTTAAGTTAGGCAGCGAGAGTTGTTGCCAGTGCGGGGAAAAGATTCATCCGCCGATCGAGGGCAGTCGCATTGAAAGCTCGGGTGCGTCAAAGAGGACTATTCGATGTGGTCATGGTTTGGCGCAAATGAGTAGCTTGCACGGTCCAGTGGCCAGCCGAACGGATCACGATCCCATTGTCGGAGACCCGACGTGAAATAGACGGTTTCGCCGACAGCGAATTCAGCGGGCGGATAACCGTAGTATGTCAAGTCAATCGAAGATTCATCGCTTACGCACACGATGGAAAAAAGCCTTGGTGGAGGTTCTGAATCCGCGGGGATGTATCCTGGATCTGGACCGACAGGTTTGTCTACCTCGGTGACAATCCAGGGTGTCTGAGGTCCTTTCGCTGCGTCACGCCCGGAGAACACGAATGCGGCAATGCAAGCGATGAAAATAAAGGCGATGTAGCTGAGTGCGTTCTTCATTTCAGATAACAGGTTGAAGTCACTCTCGCTAATTTGCAATTTGGTGTATGGATCGCATGAGGTTTTTCGATTCCCAAAGCTCTTTCTTATCTTCGAAAAATCTCAGGGCTGAAGCTGTCAGCGACTGAATTCAAAGACGTGGTTTCACCCTTGCGAGTGTGACCAAACGGAGGGTGACTGACCAAGATGACCTATTTTCAAGCCCAGATCTGATCGCCTCTTCGTCGTTTCGTGTGTCATCGAGCAACTTTCTTCCCATGTCAGCATCATTTGATTGGGGAGTGTTCAGTGATTTTAGAATCAATCGTTACAGGGACGCGTCAGCTACCGTCGCTTCGAAGCGGTGATCCGGCCGACGCGATTGGTTATTTGTCCGATTCGAGGTCGTACGGCGAAACAATGTGATGGATATTCAACATGATATTTTCGTATGCGCCTGGAGGGATATCTCCAACTCGACTATTTTCAAGTAGCATGTTGAACGCCAACAACAACGTGCATACGCATTGTCTGTCAATGCATGCTGATGTGAACGAGAAAGGAAAGATGATCATCTCTTGGTTAGGAGAAATCATGGCGATTTCGTCAAACTCCTCGTCAATGGTGACGTCAGCCCAGTACCAATCGAATTGGCGGGTCATCTGCGCACCCCAAACTGCTCCGAGAACAAGATGAGGGTTTTCATCATCTGCGACTGGCGTTGGCCTATTGAATACCAGTTCGACCACTGCGTCATTTACCCGTTGCATGATTGCTTGCGGCGAATCCTGTTCAAGATTGACGCCCAGTAGTGCAATGCCGTCACCAACAACCGCGTTGATGAGATCGATACGTTCTTGGTCGGGCGGGGATTCCTGGACGTGCATTTGTGGACTTTAGGTTGACAGCTTTGGCGAACAAGTTGATGGGATCGTGCTAATGCACCATTGGGATTTGCAAACACGGACGACCGCAGCGTACCTTCAATTAGCACGCTATGTGAACGGCTGCCTCGCGTGAGCCCGTCTTTCTATCGCATGACTTGACGCTCTCCATCGTAATGTATGGAGCGTTGTCGATTGGCAACCAGGTTCCAGTCCATGCGGTGCGGTGGTTTGAGTTGGTGTCGATAGGCCACGGACATTTATCTCGCCACGTCGTCGAAATACGCACCCCCGAAGCCGGCACCCATTGCCGGAAAAACAATTGATTGAATATCGTCTTGGCTTTGAGCTTTGTGTCGATAAGCAGCGATCAGCGACGCCCAGGTCGCGTAGTGCACTTTGTCAGTCCCCTTGATCGTCCAGGCATTCTCACCGTGTGGCAAAGAGTCTGCAGTCGCCAAGGAGAGACCGAGATTCTCTTTCAAACGTGAAAATTGCCGATGTGACGCTTCGCGACGTTTGTCTGAATCAGATCGATCTGGCTCCAGCCCAACGTTAGACTTGATTCACCAAAGTGAATCGGCTTCAGTGCTGTCGCCGCAATCAATCGAGATTCTCTTCGTCCTCGTCCAGAAGGCAATCAGCGAGATCCCTTCCAGGTCGCTGCCGTTGGCCTTGGCGAAATACTGAATGATACAGCCATTGAGCCCCGTACATGACGATCCCAAGCAGGGAAAACAAAATCAAAAGACGCGTCATGATTCGGTATCCGGTCCAACGAGCGGACGCCAAGAGTTGCTGATACCATGCCGTTGATTAGGCAAAGTGAAACACAGGATCTTATGGTTTCTAGTGAATGCCATGCTTGGCTCAATTTCTTCCGCTCATTGATGTTCAGTGTTCGAAAACAAGTGGTGCCTCTACGATATCAGGAGTGAAAACCTTGCCATCCATGAGCACGTGAATAACCATGTGTGGAATGGGTTCTAATTCGTTGACCGGCTGCTCGTACACGATCGACCAACACCAGTATGACTCTTTGTTTCGCCTAGGGATCGCAAGCTCTTGTAGCTCGATGTGGTCAAGCGTCCAAGCCTTTGAAGTGCTCGGCATATCCAGCCTGCTCATTGCCTCGTTGGCAATTCGAATCGCATCCGCTGCGGCCAAGGGAGGATTGGAATCAGTTG
>JBCCKZ010000649.1:0-3831 GCA_039027135.1 Planctomycetota bacterium | reverse complement strand
GCTGCACTACAGTTTCTTTTGTTTTAACAAGACCTACCCATCTTTTGGCACATGCGCATTGACTCTATACGATTCGAGTCATCACATATCGTAACATGTAATAAATGGTTAATTCCCTTTGTTATGAGAACTATCTTTGGAACGTAGCCACTTCACGAATCGTCTATTGTAGCCACTTTCGAGGCACAGGTATTTAAACTGACTATTCTAGAATAACAGCATCATATTTTTCCTGAGAATTCTCGAGTTGGTCGAGGGCTAAAATGAGGCTGTCTTCACTTGGTTCCTCAAATGTCGTCCAACGTCGTAATGATGCTGGACTACCACCGAGTTTTTGAGCCCAATCGCAGAAAGACTCTACGCAGACGCCGCTCCCACTCGTAAGCTGCAAAACATTATCAGCGAGAAGAGGACTGTGACACAAAAACAACGTACGCAGTCCAGCATTGGAGAGCCGAATAGACTTCTCGGCTGCGACGAGAGTTTTTCCTGATCCAGCGAGCGCACCTTGTGGTTTGAGTGATCATACGGACAGGCGGTAGGCTCGGAATCCGTTGGCGTTGGTCGTGGCCTGTCGCCAATGGTTTTCCATGGGCTCACTATCACTCAGATAGTCACCGCGAAGTTGTAACACCGCTTCGCCTCCCTCGCTCGACCAGAATTTCTCGGTGCCTTTGACTCGCCGGCTGACTTGTTTGACCGTCGACTCCATGATCGAACTGGTCAGCGGGTAGCCCTTTTGTCGGTACAGTGGGTAGTTCATTCGCCCGCGATGATTGGTGTAGTAAACCCACGCACGCCGGACGATTTCTCGTGGATCGTCGTCGCCTGCGTCCGCCAGCGGGTCTCCCATCGCGACCTGTAGGTCGGCCAGAGCCGCAATCACTTTGTCCACTTCGCCACGCCAGATCCAAGTCGCGAACTGCTTGTAGCATTGCCAAGCTGCGTCACGCTCGCTGTGAATCGCTCTCGCTGCGGCAAGGCTGTAAGAAAGCGCGTGCATGATGTCCAACACGCTGGTGTAATCCGAGAACCACTGTGCCTGTAGAGCTTCGATTGCAGACGAACCATCTGAAACAAACACCTTTTGCATTGCTTTGCCGAATCCTTGATACCAAGCCGCACTGGCCACCTTGGGGCCGAACGCCTTCCAGTTTCGATTGCTGGCGATCACTTCCTTGGAAAGCATTTTGCCACGTTGCCATGGCAGTTCGGCGTCCTCGCCAGCTTTCTTTTGCGAGTCAGGATTCTCGCCTTGAACGTGACCGATTTTCGCGAGTTTCTTCGCAATACTGACGTCTTGCAAGAAGTCCGGCAGATCCGATTGAGGGTCCCTGCTATAGCTTGCTGCGGTCATCGACAGTAAACACGCGACGCGGCTTTCACGCCAGAAGCTCCCCGAGTCGGGCTTGGGACAATCGCGATCAAAGCGTTGGTACTTTCCGCCATCGCCCATCACCACAGCGATCGACGGAGCGTCTTGATCGGCCGGTCCACCACGAAGTTGATCGGGCAGCTTCTTGTCCAAGAAGGCTTCTTCAAGCAATGCCATCAACGCAAGTCGTGCCTTGCCGTTTCGCGTGGTTGACCGACGGATGCGTTCGGATTGGATTTCGAGATCGGCGAGATGCTTGAGATCTTGCTGCCCCTGCTTGAAGCTCGCCGAACAAGCTCCGGCATAGACCATTTTCTTCTCGACGCGAGGGCTGACGGTGGCCTCGACGCGTAGTCCCAATTCAGCGAGCAGAGGGAAAAAAAGACCGGCGACATCGCCGGCAATAGTAGCCTTCGGCGACAAAGTCGACGTCACCGCGATCGGTTTGCAGGATGACCGGTTCATCGTCATCGCCGCCGCGTTGCTGGGACACCGCTCCGCACTCGGGACAGCGACACCGGGTCGGTGCATCGGGTGCCTGCTCGGCGGCTTCGTTGATGGCCAGCGAAGTGATCAGATCGCCGACCTCAATGGCCTCGTCCTCAATCTCGGCAAACGTCTTTGACTTCCCGTCCGACTTGAATCGTCCGCCGGTGATTTTGACTAATTCCCGAGCTAACTCCTTTGCCCGTTTGCGATCATCACTCGAAAGTGCCATCCCAGCTCTCCTTGCCAGCCTGAATTAAACCTACCAGCCGGGATTATCTGCGATTCGCGAATCAAGTTCCATGCCAATCGCAAACCGCAAGGTGCGCTCGAAACTCGAAACTCGACGGATTTTCAATCAATCTTGCGAATTGACACCAAAATCTGATAACGACGTTGTCAGTGGGGAGATTCTGGCCCCGTGAAACGTTTCCATCGACCGCATAGAAGGCTGACAGGATGTCTGCTTGCTCCCGATTCTTAATCATCGGATTCGCATTCATTGGATTTTTCAATACGGAGTGGAAATCTCCGCAAAGCGTCCACGCCGATGAGGCCCAATGGATCTGGGTATCTGGAACACAGAGTGATGATGCTGTTAAACCAGGCGAAACCTGCTGGTTTCGAAAAATCATCAATTTGCGTCAGCGGGGTACCGCCTTCGTTGAAATCGCAGCAGATGACGCCTATGAAGTACGAGTCAACGGCCGACTGGTGGGACGCGGTTCTTCTAAGCTTGAGATTTCCGAATTCGAAATTTCGGATTATCTCGAATCCGGACGGAACGTGGTCGCGGTTCAAGCACAGAACTTATCGGGAAACACCGCGGCAATCGTTGCGCGAGTCTCCATTCAGCCCGACGGTTCTGAAAAATGGTATACGTTCAGCACCGACGCGACCTGGCGTACCACCTCTACGCGTCAAGCAATGTGGGACTCACCTTCACTGAATGATCGAACCTGGACACCAGCAACGGTATTCGGACCACTAGGCGAAACCGCGCCATGGGACCGTGAAGATGATGTCAAAGTAGAGGTTGCCAAAGAGAAAACCGAACGCTTCCAAATTCAGAAAGGATTTGGGGTTCAAAGGTTACTTAACGATGAACAAGTTGGCTCCGTGATTGCGATGTGCTTTGACGAGTTTGGTCACGTGATCATTGCGCAAGAAAATGGCCCATTACTTATCGCTGCTGATCGCGATGAAGATGGTGTTCCCGAGGACGTTCGAACCTACTGCGAAGAAGTCCAATCGGTGCAGGGCATTTTGCCCCTCAACGGAGAGGTCTTCGTTACCGGTTACGGCCCAGAAGGCAACGCACTTTACCGATTGACCGACTCGGACCGAAATGGATCACTTGAGAAAATTAAAGCGATTCTGAAATTCAAAGGCAATGGTGGCGAGCATGGTCCTCACGGCCTTCGACTTGGACCGGATGGAATGATCTATGTTAGCCTTGGTAGTTACGTGCAACCGATCGGCAAAACAGGAAAAGGAGAAACGCTTCGAACTGTCTACGAAGGTGATTTGCTTCCACGCCTCGATGATCCAGGTGGGCATGGATTGGGCATTAAGGCTCCAGGCGGCACAGTGATCCGAACGGACGTCGATGGAAATGTCGTCGAACGTGTTGCCGGTGGCCTTCGCAATGTCTACGACCTGGCGTTTCACCCCGATGGCAACCTCTTCGTTCACGACGCTGATATGGAAGCCGATGTCGACACACCCTGGTACCGTCCCACCGCATTGATGGATGTGAGCGAATCAGGTGAATACGGGTGGCGAACAGGATGGGCAAAATGGCCCGAATACTACTTCGACCGTCTCCCCAATTTGCTTGATACGGGGCGTGGCAGCCCAACCGGAATTGAGTGCTATCAACACTTTATGTATCCGGTTCGATACCACAATACTGTCTTTTTGGCCGACTGGTCCGAAGGACGAATTTTGAATGTACGCCTGAAACCATC
>JBCCKZ010000648.1:0-3834 GCA_039027135.1 Planctomycetota bacterium | reverse complement strand
GCTGCCGTGAGTGAGACACGGAGCCGCGATGTTCTTTCGGGGACAGTCGGCGGACGGATTGCGGGTACCCAGAAGCCTTCCCTTCTGAGCTTCGACGAGGCTTCGATCGCTGCTCTATCCGATCCATCACCGCATATGACCGGGATGATTGGGACCTCGTTTTCAACTTGCAAGCGATCAGCGAGGCTCAAAGCTTTGCCCGCTCCAATGGCTCGTCGAAAACGAGAGGCGAGGGCTCGGACACGCCGCGAACGTCCTTCGTCTTCTTGAACCCATTGAATTCGGTCAGCGGCTTGTTCGGCAACAACGGGCGACAACGAAGTGCTATAGATCAATGACCGGCAGCGGTTCACCAAATAGTCAATCAGAAGTTGCGGACCGGCAGCAAACCCACCCTGGCAACCAATCGCCTTGCTTAGCGTTCCTATCTTCATGGCGACCCTCGCTTCGACACCCAGCTCAGCCAACATCCCCGCTCCGCTACCAAACACGCCGGTGGCATGCGCTTCGTCGACGACCAACCAGGCATCGTATTGCTTGGCAAGTTCGCTCATCGCCTCAAGAGACGCAATCGTTCCGTCCATACTGAACACGGTATCGGTGACAATCCAAACCGTTTCAAAACTTGATCGAGAATCTTTGAGCAAGCGTTCTAAGTGTGCGGTTTCTCGGTGGGCAAAGACTCTCGTCTTGGCCTTTGAAAGCCGGCACCCATCGATCAACGATGCATGATTGAGCTGGTCGCTAAGTATCAAATCATCGGGGCCAGCGAGCGCACTAATCACACCGCTGCAGGCCGCATAACCACTTGGAAAGACAACCGCCGCTTCAGTACCTTCGAGCTGTTTGATCTCCCCCACCAACCTTTCATGAGATGTGGTCCAACCACTCACCAGTGCGGACGCCCCTGAACCAAATGCATATTCGCCACTGATTCGCGATCCGCTGGCATCTATCGTCGATGCGAACCCTAAATAGTCGTTGGAGGCAAAATTGACCAACGGCTCGCCTTTTAAGATGACCTTTGACGAAATCTGTTCGGCGGCTTCAGCTTTGGCAGCACAATTCAACTCGCGGAATCGCCCCTGATCTTTTAATTGAGCCAGTTCGCTCAAGAATCGTTCCGGAAGGTCACTCTTGTCCGCGTGCATCAGCTATTCGCCTGATCCTATGGTTGAGTCGGCGAGGTGGGAGTCTTGGTCATCGATTAAACGGCACGAGAAAAATTGCATTGACTTGTACAAGACGAGATACGAGTGAAAATCATAACCCGAAGCACGTTAGAGCGACGCCAACGAGTCGATCACTAACGCCTCAAACGATCGAGGCAAGCCTCACATATGAAACCAACCTCTCCCGATCCCTCGAAGCAATTGAACGATCGATGAACTCGGATGACAAACCTGAAACGATTGATCTGGACCGGTATCTCAAGTGGTTCGGGCACGTTCAGACAGGAGGTGAGGCGAAACTAAGGATTCAATCGGGCGATGTCCAAGTCAATGGAGAGCAAGAATTGCGTCGCCGTCGAAAGCTACGACACGGGGATGAAATCATGATCGATGGCGAAACGAGCATTGTAAATCGTGACGATTTTGAGGGCTGATCAAAACGGTTTGCGAGGCCCAGGTCCAGCGAGCCGAATCACGAATAGGAAGCGAAGTTGGGAGGAGAATTCTCCCAAATAGATAGCAACAGTTTCACGGATGATTTTCATGGCCATGCCAGCTCGCAAACGGATTGCCGTCATCGCGGCTATTGTCTCCACCTTGGGGCCGCTCAGCGTTCAAGCCGATTGGGGCTGGAACAAATTGAAGAAAGACGCAGATCTCGATCGAGCACGCAACACGGCCTGGCCACAGCCCTTCGTCGAAATGGACGTGATGGAAGTGACCAACGCCTTCGATCGCATGAAACACAATGGCTGGCGTTTTCACCACACCGTCGGGCACACGATGTTTCGCGATCACGATGGTGCACTGACGGCGACCGGCCACAACAGCGTTCGAAATATTGTTGAGAACGCCCCCGCGAATCGACGCACGCTGTACGTCCTCAACGGGCGCAGCGAAACCGAAACGCAGGCCAGGCTGGCATCGACTCGTCGAAGCGTCGACCGTCTTGGTCCTGTTGGGCAGTCGATCCAGATCATGGTTACGCATCACGCTCCGCCAACAGCTTCCGGTGAGTGGGCCAATAAGGTCTCTCGAGACTGGATCAAGAGCATCCCAATTCCGCAGTTGCCAGACTCTTCAGGAAATGGAACGGCAGGCGTGACAACGTCGTCGGGTGACGACAACACAAATTAGCTGCGTTGATGGTCGTTTTGATACGATCGTACAAATCCGGACAACCGGACCAAGTTGTACTAACGTCACAACGGCTCACGGGACGATACGAGGGGTGTTTATGTCTTCTCGTTCAAGCATTGCAGTTTAAGGTCGTTTGAAATCAGACCCCACTGCAGGAGTAGTCTCGTGAAACTTTCGCGTCGCATCCAAGGTCTCGATCGTCGGCCTTCCGAAAAAACCATCCGCCGTAATCGCTCTCAAATGAGGCGAGTAAGAAAGAGCCTAGCCGTTGTAGTGCTTGCTGGTTCGGTCAGCATGTCGACCGGATGCAGCACGGGTGGCTTTTCCTTGGCTTCGGTCAACCCATTTAGCCGCTCAGCACCATCACCTCTGGTAGGCGAAAACTCAGCGCCGGCGATCGCGGGCCAGCAGGAAAAATCGCCTTTCCAGGTAGTCAGTCACTCAACCAAGTCAGCCTTCGGCAAAACGACCGACGCGATCACTGGCATCTTTAAACGCGGAGAAGATGCCACCGTCGCCGCAGCGGCCGATGCGAAAGCTGCTTTGCCGGACCCCACGTCGCTGAGCAACGGACCGACTGAAGTGAAGCCTGAGGTTTTGGTTGCGAATGGCCAAATGTGGGAATCCAGCGGCAATCCCAAAAAGGCAATGGAAAGCTACGAGAAGGCGTTGAAGGTTGATGCGAAGCACGTGCCGGCCATGACCAGCATGGCTCGCTTGCACTTCCAAGAGGGCAACCTCGACAACGCTGTAAAGCTCTTCCAGACCGCTATCGCGGTCAAGCCAAACGAGGCGATGCTCCACAACGACCTGGGGCTCACGCTCTCCAAGCAGAACAACTACCCCGCCGCGGTCGCATCGCTTGAAAGAGCTCTGCAACTGGCTCCTGGGACTTCACGCTATGCCAATAACCTGGCAAGCATCCGATTCGAGGCGGGCCAGGAAGACGCTGCACTACAGGTTCTTCTGCAAAACAATGAACCGGCGGTCGCCCACTTCAACATGGCTTACTTGCAATTCAAGAAGGGCAACAAGACTTCGGCAAAGCAGCATCTGCAAGCGGCAATCGGCCAGCAAGGTTCGGGCGAAGCTAGTCCGGCAACCGGCCGAGCGATCCAACGTTCCCGCGAGATGCTAGCTCAAATTGATGCATCGATGGGTATCGCAAATCCAACCAAGACCGCGATCGCGAAAACACAACCCGCGGTGGCTGACCCAGCCGTGGCCAAGATCGCTTCGGCGGCACCAGCTTTCCAAATGCCGGCAGTCGTGCAAACCGCTTCAAGCACGACTCCCGCACCGACACTACCGGCATCGAAACCAGCAACGGCTGCTTCAGCAATCACGCCGCCTCCAACTCCAACTGCTGTGGCGACTTCCAAACCGGAAAGCAAACCGAAATGGAATTCATGGAACAGCGAAACGGGTGCATCAGGTCAGGGCCCCGTTGAAAGGGTCGCTGCAAAGCCAGATGCGCCGGCGGCGGAGTCGGTCGATAGTCAGCCCAAGCCCACAGATTCTG
>JBCCKZ010000647.1:0-3835 GCA_039027135.1 Planctomycetota bacterium | reverse complement strand
CTCGCCAATTCGAGGATCCCGTGAAAATCTGGATACTTTTCCAAGAAACCTCTCGCTCAAGGCGATCGAAGCTGCCGTAGTACGCCGACTTTCCAGGGGATTTTGCCGTAGGGTTTGCCTTTGCGATCTTTCATCATCACGCCCTGGAAGAAGAAAGGCGAATGGAGTGTTGCGTTCATTCGTTCATCGATTCCCGAACGGATGAGTTCGCCGTGGCTGATGGAGTTGGCCCATGGTCCGTCTTCAAAGGTGATGTTCTCGTCATAAGCGTATCTTTCATCGCCTGATGCTGGTGGCAGCCATTGCCCCTCCAAGTCGTCAGCAAAGAGAATCTTGAAATATCGTTTGTCGGATCGGCCTTGAGCCTCGATCAAGTTGGCGTAGCGGCCACTAGGAAGTCGATAAATGTGGCTGGCTTCAAAGATATCGCCTTCATAGGCCAATGCGGGATTTGACCAGCCTTTGGGGAAATCTTCGGCCGATGTTTTGCATCGCCACATCTTGCCGTTGTCGGATGTAAAGAAGTTGAACACATCGTCACCGTCGCGGATGATCCAAAAATCGAGGTAGGGAGATTTTTCACCGTCTTTCGGGCGTGCCACTCTCATGGGTTTGAGTGGTGACCAAGAGTTTGGGTCAGAAATATCTTCGGTTGTAGCGTAGGCGGCTTGATAAACGGGATTCCATTCTTCGTTTTTGGCTTGGCAGACCATGTACCACTTCGCCTGTGGTCGATAGAAGAAAACCTGCGGCGCACAAAAGTAACCATCATGATTGGGGAGTACGACTGGTTTGCTTGATAGAGCCTCCTCGAAAGTTTTGAAACTTGTATAGACGGTGGCATGGCTTCTCTCGTGTCCCCGCAGAGTACAAAACAAGTGCCATTTGCCTTGATAGCGAACGATGGAAGGATCCTTCATGGCGATCCAATCGGGTTCGTCGTATGACTCCATGTCGAACAATGTAGGCCCGGTTTTCCATGCAAAACCGAGTTTGCCCTGAGCCGCCTGCCCAGCTCGCAGAACTGCCTCAAATGCAAGCTTCGGATCGCCTTCTCGATTAATGAGTACGGGATGATCGGTTCGTCCCTTGATGGGGAAGTTGTTCTTGAACGAGTACGCGTCGCTGATTCCCCAAAATGTCACGCGTTTGATTTTGTCGGCATGTTTAAGGAAGAGTCGAAATAGGTTCGCGTAGCGTCGAGCCTGTTCACGTTCGACCTTCTTGGGTAGTCCATCGACATAAGGATCGTTCTCATCGGTGCGTTCACCACTAGCGTAGGGTAGTACACTCAGGTCGAGCTCGGTGATGTGCACGCTGGCTCCTGCCTTGTGGAACTCCTTGATACTCGTTTCGATCGCATACGGCTTGGGTTGGTCAAGATGCCAGTGAGCCTGCATGCCGACGCCATCGATACGAATGCCCTTGGACTTAAGGTCTTTGATCATGCCGACCACGGCCCGCCGTTTCTTTGGCAGGTGCATGTTGTAGTCGTTGTAGATCAAGTCGACGCTTCGAGGTAACTCCTCATTCGCAATTCGAAACGCATCCGCTACGAAGCTGTCTCCCAAGATTCGGGTCCAAGGACTTCGACGCAGAGAGCCATCTTCCAGGAACGCTTCATTCACGACGTCCCATGCCCGGACCCGATCACCGTAACGCTCGGCCACAAACTGGGCTCTCCTTCGCATCCGATCAAGAAGCGTCTTGCGAGAAACGTCGGAGCCGTCTTCTTGTGTCCAGACCCACTGTGGTGTCGCCTGGTGCCAGAACAGCACATGGCCAACGACGTACATCGCATGCTTCTGGCCAAAGGTGACGTACTGATCACCTGCATTGGTATTAAACGTACCCGGTTCGGGGTTGAGCCAAGCCCACTTGAGCATGTCACGCGACGAGATGCTATTGCACTCAGTGGAAACGGCTTCGCGGAGTGAATCGTCCGATTCACTCAGACGCTCCGCGTAAATGGCCGCACCGATGTGAAATGCGTTTGAGTAGGCTTCTTTAAGAGTGGTTTCCTCGGTCGACTGAGGTTGAGCCTCCGATGGATAATAGACTGCGGCTGCTATGAACGCCGCAATCAAAAAAAAGGCACGCATGAATCAGATTGCTTTGTTCAAGAGCATGGTGTGGACGGGCGGAGAAAATAGTTCTCGGATGATTCAGATTTTACTTATTTGAGAAGCCGGATTAGACCTCCTCGTCAGTTCTTTCACTCGCCGAGCACCGCACGTGTGGAATTGATCGCAGGTAAACTAGCGTTCGATTTCCAATCAACGTTTCAAGAAAAATCTCTGAAAAGCATGCGAAGACGACACTTCCTCGGTGCAGCCGCCGTTTCTTTCGCTTCGTCGAACTTGGGTCATGGAAACACAGTACCCAGACAGATTGCGGTATCACTGCCTCAGGTCCACAAAGGGACGCTCGAAGTTGATACGAGTCTTTTGGACAGCTATGGACCGCCTCCATCGAACCGTCGTCAGTTTTATCTCGGCTCGCGTAACGTCTTTTCGACGAACCGACAAGCACGTTTCGAAGATAAAGAAATACTGGATCTCGCTAGATCTCATTCGATTGACTTGATGGGAGGTCCAATGCTCGGCCAGCTCAAGAGTGATGGAGTGTCGATCTGGTTGCGTCCAGCGAATGATCGGCCGCTCAGCATCGATGTTGCTGGCAAGTCTTTTCCACTTGAATCGGTTGTCGCCGGAAAAGAAGTCCACATCGAGGTTTCTGGCCTTCGGCCAAACAGACGCTATCCATACCAGGTCATTCAAGGAAATCGCGAAGTTGCCTCGGGCCAGTTTCGAACAGCACCTTTGGAAGCCCAGCCGACCCAGTTTCGAATGACGTTTGGATCTTGCTTCCATAAGGTCGGAATTCACAACCCAAACCTGTTTCGTCAGATTATCAACCGCGAACCTTCGGTGATGATGCTGCTAGGCGATCTTGCGGTCGATGATCGCAATGACAATGTTGCCATGCACCGAAGTGATTACCAGCTTCGAGATGTCTCTGAAGCGTGGCGAGAATTTTCGAGCCAGATTCCAAATTATGCATGTTGGGATGATCACGACTACTTTGACAATGATCTCAACGGTATCCCCAAAGGGTTTTCCGCTGATGACCGCGATGCCTTGAGGCGTGTTTGGAATCAGAACTGGAATAATCCTTCACCGAGCGAGAATCGTGAGGGGATTTACTTTAGCTCGAGGGTCGGGCCTGTTGAAGTCATTATGCTTGACACACGTTCGTGCCGTGACAACCGCCTACGTCACAAGCCCGGATGTTATCTCGGCAACGACCAGATGGAGTGGCTGCTAAAAACACTCAATGCATCGACCGCACCTTTCAAGGTGATCAGCAGCGGCACGATGTGGAGTGACTACGTTAGCAAGGCTAAAGACAGTTGGGGAAGTTGGGACACGGAAGCTCGTGAGCAGATTTTCTCTTTCATCGAGGAAAAGAAAATCCGAGGTGTGCTGCTGGTTAGTGGCGATCGGCACGGAGCGCGGGCCTTCCGGATTCCTCGCCGCTCGGGGTTTTCCTTCTATGAATTTGAGCCGGCCACACTTGGTGGTCACACGGGGCCAGCGGCTCTCGTGGATAACTGCCCCGAGCAGATTTTTGGCTACGGTCGAGACAATCTGATAGCTTTCGGAGAGTTCACTTTTGATACATCGCAAGCCGAGCCTAGGGTCACGTTTCGGTTGATTAGGGAAAACGGTGAGATCCTCGAGGAACACACAATTTCCTATGAAGACCTGACTCCGCGATAGTTTTTTTAGAGCCTATCCGAGAAGTACAGCCGAAACTCGCTAGCGTCGGGTTT
>JBCCKZ010000646.1:0-3836 GCA_039027135.1 Planctomycetota bacterium | reverse complement strand
CCTCAAAACCCAATTGGCTCGCTGTTCCCTTTCGACGGTCTCGGGAGACATTGTCAGCAGTTCGTCATAGATGGCTTCCGCAGGTTCCGCTTGTTCACGACTGAGAAATGTTTCGGCCCGAATGAATAGGACATCATCAATGAGCTCGTCCTCCTTAAACCGATCTTGAAATGTCTTTGTAAGTTTCAGCACGCGATCCGCATCTCCGGCTTGAATCGCTGAAAATGCCGCGTTGTACAAAGCTCGAGGCGCAGACGGCCCATCTACGTCCGCCTGATATGCCTTCTCATACCAATTGGCTGACTCCGCCATCTTTTGCGGGACGACAGCCAAAGCATCGCCCAGGTCAATCATCAGGTCAATCTGATCTTCTCCCCTTGACCGATCAACCCAAGCGTTTGCGAATTCAACCGCACGAGTCGGTTGTGCTTGATCCAGCGAGATCCGTGCCAGCCAATGCGCCGCTATCGGGGATCGATCCGACTCTTCCTGCTCCAAAACCCTCTCGAACGCTTTCGTGGATTCATCGAGAGCTCCGGCCGAATAGTAATTCCGACCCGCCGACAGAAGAGCTTCAGCAGCATAGATCGAATCGGGAAATGACTCCGTCAGCGTGCTGTAACGCCGCGCGGCTGCAGTGGCATTACCCATGCGAGAAAGCGCCATCGCTCCTCTCAAGAGGGAATACGCGCTATCCTCTTCTGAAGCATCGTCGCCAACAGCATCAAAGTACTCCAACGCTGAATCAAAATTCTCCGATGCAATCGCCAGGTCTCCCAATCGCAATCGGACATCGTCGACAAGAGACTCTTTCGCACAACCGTCCAAATACTGTCCGAATGACCTGGCCGCTGAATCAACATCTCCTGTCTGCTCTTGTGCCACGCCTCTTGCATAGAGCGCGTCACACCGAAGTGGTGAATCTCTAAGTTGCGGATCACCCAGCAGACGGTTGTATGCCTTGATCGCTTGCGACTCCTCACCGAGCGCGAAAGCCGCCTCACCTCGATAAAAATGAGCCCGATCACGGAACGCCGACTTCGGAAACTCCTTGAGCAAACGGCTGTAAACGGAGCCAACTTCTCTGAAGTTCTGTTCTCGCTGTGAATCACCCTCCGGCAATTCATTGCTCATCGAAAAGAGGCACAAACCCAAGTTTGCCAAACTCTCTTCCCGAAGTTCGTATTTCTTGTTCTGGGTCGCTTTAGAAAAAGCCTTGGCAGCATTCGCGTAATCGGCGGGATCCGATTGCATGTGACAAACGCCCAAATAGTGAGCCGCCGAAGGTGCCAGTGAGGATCCCGGATACTCTTTTAAGAACGAGTTCCAGGCTTCGATGGCCGGCACGAGAGCACCACCGGTCTGGTAATTCGCGGCATCCGAATAAGCGGCCAGCACTTCATCAGACTCATCTGATGTCTCTGGAGACTTGTTTCCATTTGACGACGAGGGGCGTTCCTGAGCACTCGCAACGGAAAAAAGAAGCAACCCGAGTCCTAGGACGAGCCGGTTGATCGACGAGCCATTCAATCTTCGCTGAAATATCAACGTCTCTCCCGTGGTTGGTAAATCCGCATCTTCCCGATCGACAAGGACCAATGATCGGTTTTGGCCGAATCTGCGAGTAACGAAAACAGTTTACCCGCGAGGTTAGCCGACTCCTAGTTGATCCTCTCGCGTCGTCGACCTCGTGGTGCAGCCGCCACCAAAAACCGATAAGGTGGGCGAGTTGGCGAAAAACGGCCGAGGCATTTCCCAGATTGTTGCCAATACTGTGTTTGCTCACTGAAACCATCCCTTTACACCCTCTTCACCCGCTCATGCCAACGCTGCGTTGTTTGGTCACCGGTGGAGCCGGATTCATCGGCTCTCACCTCTCCGAATCTCTACTCAGGGACGGTCACCACGTCACGATAGTGGACGATCTCTCAACCGGCTCGGCTGCAAATCTTGCCCAAATCGCAGAACACCCCCAACTTAAAGTCATCGAGGGGTCGATTGGTGATCCGGAGATGGCAGCGAAGGTGTGTACCGATGTCGATCGCGTTTATCACCTCGCCGCAGCGGTCGGCGTCGCGTTGATTGCGGAACAGCCCGTCCAGACGATCGAACGAAATGTCTATCCAACGCAACTGATTCTCAACGAACTGGCGAATCGAGTCCAACGTGGCGAGTCAGTGCGGTTGTTTGTCGCGAGCACGTCAGAGGTTTATGGGAAGAATCCAAAGTCCACCTGGAGTGAAGAAGATGATTTGGTGTTTGGTGCAACCACTCGACCACGATGGAGCTATGGAGTCTCGAAAGCCATCGATGAATTCTTGGGCCTCGCATTCTTCAAAGAGCACCAATTGCCCATCGTTATCGGCCGCTTCTTCAACGTAGTAGGACCGAGACAAACCGGCGCCTACGGAATGGTGCTGCCAAGATTCGTCCAGGCCGCGTTGGAAGGCCGGCCACTGATGGTTCATCACGACGGTGCGCAGACCCGTTGCTTCGCCCATGTTGATGACGTGGTGGATGCTGTGGTTCGACTGGTTGAACACGAGAGTGCCGCCGGCGGCGTCTACAACATTGGAAGCGACCAACCCGTTAGCATCCTCGACCTCGCCAACCTTGTCATCCAACGAACCGGATCCTCGTCCGAGGTCATTCATCAAAGCTACGAAGAAGCGTACGACGCTTCGTTCGAAGACATTCGACGCCGAGTCCCCGACCTTGGCAAAATCCGATCCACCATCGAGTACGCTCCCCAAAACGATCTCAATGCAATCATCGATTCAGTCACCGAATCAATTCGAGGTTGACTCGAAAAATCACCCCGCCGAAGCAATCTGGCAGTAGTCAGGCCGGTCCGCGGCAGTCTTGAGTGGCCTTCCTGAAATGACTTTGCCACGGTTAATCACAAAGACTCCTCCCAGCTGAAAACCATCTCCGTCAAGCATACCAACGCCTTGCCTATCGAGAATGGCCGCTCCAAAACCACGCCACCAAACGGACGGCCCAAAAAGCTGACTTAGCGTCCCGCGCGGAATTTCGAGGACCCTATACAGCTGGCATTCCGGATCGCTGATCACATCAACCTCCTCCAGACCTGTGCCGACAAGCGTATCTCTAAACTTGCTGGTTTCGCTCATCGTCACAAGCACCAGCCGCTTCCCAGCATGATCGATTGATTGGGCATCTCGAGCGACATCTTCAATCGCTTCGCGACAGAACGTACACCCCGTGTGCCTCAAGAAAACAAGCATCAGCGGCCTGTCGTGACTGGCCGCGGCGACGGAAATTCCGTCCGAAAGTGTAAATCGCTCGAGCACATCATCAAACGTCAACTCTTCACCCAACTCAGGTGCGTTGTGATGTTTGAATGACAGATAAAGAATCGTCGCAAAGGGAATCCACCAAATTAGATCATTGGTGACGATCGTCCAGCCCCAACTGAGCGGCAAACCGGTTTCAGGGTCTCCCAGAAATACCTGCTGAACAAACCCAATGGGGCCAAAAATCTTTCCCAAGAAGCCAACCAACACGACAGGCCAGTGTTTGAATGGATCCCGTGCAGCACAAAGGTAACCGACGCCATAGACACCTACGATCATTCCCACGCACTGCCAGATTCCGGGATACCTTGGCAGGTCCGCACCCGACCACACGAATAAATCGTCTGGACGCAAAACCACCCAAGCTCCCCAAAGCAGGTTGTAACAACCTGCCAGAAAAAGCGTCGTCTTCATCCATTGACGATCCGGCGAATCCATCTCAGCCCTTCACGCTGACGAATGCCATACGCAACGCGTGCAACGCTTCACCATGCATCTTCTTCTCATCTTCACTCAAAT
>JBCCKZ010000645.1:0-3846 GCA_039027135.1 Planctomycetota bacterium | reverse complement strand
ATCACCCAAGCAAAGACGACCGTCAGGATGATTCGGTGGGCGATAGGCTCCGCCGAAACCCCTCCAGAAACGCAAATGATCGGGAGTATCGAGAGCGTGACCACGATTTTGGCGGCAGTCTTATCAAAGTCGGTTGATTGCGATCCGGTGAGTCGTGCCAGGCCGAAACTGTAGCCGGCAAGCGAAAGGCAAACCGATACAAAATGCACTTTGGAAAAGGGTGAGTCCGCATTGGTAAAGTCAGTCGGTGTTGCGGCGAATGCGTACCCAAGACCCGCAATCATCAAACATGTTCCAAGGATTCGATCCTCCTTGCACAATCCAAACAACCAACCAAAAGCGGCCAGCAAAAGGCCAACGACTGCGAAGCCCAGGACGTTCCAATAGATTGCTTGCGGTTGGCCGCCGGTGCCCAGCTTGCTGATGAAGTCACTGAAGACGTTGAAGTCTGGGTGAAGGATTCCTAAGACCGTGAACGAACAGGCAAAAACGGTGACCGAAAGCAATCCGCAGGCGGCCGTGAGGATTCGTATTCTTTTGTTCATCGATCGAGCAGATAAAGTGCAGTATAACCTTGATAAGGATTCCCATCTCTAATGGTGATTGGCCGCATTACTGCGTCTGGACAACCACATCATTTGCCGGAATATCGCCCAACGTCATTGATACACCTTTGTGATGCCGTGAATAAGTTGAGCACCTTCGAGACATTTGATACGCGATTATCGTGTTTAATGATATTTTGAATTGCTTCAGTGAGCGAGCGTTTTCCGTCGCTAGCAAGCAGGTGATTCCAAACCTGCCAATTTCCGATGCGAGTATTAGCAGCGATGTCAAAGACCATCATGATCACCGGTGCCGCAACGGGTCTCGGACTCGGTGCCTCCATCGGTTTGGCCAAGGCAGGACACAAGATTATTGCTGGCGTTCAAGACCACATACAGGAGACCACCCTTAGGCAAGACGCGGCCGCAGCGGAGGTCGAGCTTGAAATAATCGAGATTGATCTGAATGAAATAGCTGATCATCGATTCGCTCAATCCTATGAGGTCGACATCTTGGTCAATAACGCCGCAGTAGGAGAGGCAGGGCCCATCGCGGAGATTCCTGTAGATCGTGTTCGTCGGGTCTTCGATGTAAATGTCTTTGGCACACTTGAATTCACTCAGCCTTTCATTCGGAAGTTCGTGGAACGGGGGAGAGGAAAGGTTGTTTTCGTTTCTTCGATCGTTGGGTTTATGACCTACCCATACTTGGCACCTTATTGTGCGTCAAAGCACGCTCTTGAAGCGATCGCACAGTTGATGAGGAATGAGCTCGAAGGAACGGGGGTGCAGATTTGTACAATCAACCCGGGGCCGTTCTCTACTGGATTCAATCGCCGTATGTACGACACAGTCGACCAGTGGTTTGATCCTGACGAGAATTTCTCCAGTGAGACACGGATTCGGGCTATTCAGGAGAAGTTTAAGGGAAGTGATTTTGAATACGATCCAAAACTCATGATCGAACGAATGGTTGACGTGATTCCGAAGGATCATCATGACTTTCGTACGGTTTGGCCAGAACAGGTCATTCAGGACTGCCTGGAGTATCAAGAGAAGCTTTGGAAGCTTCAAATTTGATACCATTGGATAATGAATCGAAGGCGTATTTGTCCAGAACTGCGGAGTGAACATGAAGAAGGTATTTGTCATTAACGCGCATGAAGACTACGAATTCGCTAAGGGGAAGTTGAATGCTACGCTGACACAGATGGCGATTGAGCATTTGAATGTGGCGGGCTATGAGTCGAAGCTGACAACCATGAGGGATGAGTGGGAAGTTGACGCGGAGATCGAAAAGCACCTCTGGGCTGATGCGATTTTGCTTCAGTCCCCTGTCAACTGGATGGGTGTCCCTTGGAGCTTCAAGAAGTACATGGATTTTGTTTATTCGTTTGGAATGGACGGTCGGCTTTGCAAGGGCGATGGTCGAACCCGAAGTGATCCAAGCCAGCAGTATGGAACCGGCGGTACTCTGGTGGGATCCAAATACATGCTGTCGTTGACGCTCAACGCGCCTTCGGAATCATTTGATGACGAGTCGCAAGTATTTTTTGGCGGACTGTCTATCGACGATTTGTTCCGCCCCATGCATTTGAATTTTGCGTTTTTTGGGATGGCGCCACTTCCGACATTTGCATGTTACGACGTGATGAAAAACCCTCAAGTCGAAGCGGACTTCGCACGTTACCAAACGCACCTCCAGGAGTGTTTTCCAGAATGCACCTGACGCTTTAGGCTCGTGCCTATTCGTTCAGTTCGACCGACCTAGGACGAACCCTGCCACGAGTGCCTCTCGCTTTTCAGTTGTTTTGTCGTGGGGTCGACGTCCCGACGCCAATCTTTAGCACGTACGCTAGCTGCCGGTGGTGTAGTCTTTCCCGCAGATTCCTCGTGACGACCTGTTGACAGATTGATGGTGGACATGTAAAGTAATGGCGTCGAGGGGAGAATCAGCTCAATGCCATCATCACTACAGAGCGAACTGAAAAAGCGAGGGCCGTTCGATTCGATCGAACAGGAGGCGATGCTGGCGCTCATGAGGACGAGTGATTTGCTCGAGAATCGGCTGGCTCGGCTCTTTCGGGAATTCGGGCTCACTTTAACTCAGTACAACGTCCTCAGGATCTTGCGTGGCGAAGGAAAACCACTGCCCTGCCTGGAAGTCGCTGAGCGAATGATTCAGGTAGCACCGGCGATCACGCGCGTGGTTGATCAGCTGCTGAGGCTCGAACTCATCACTAAGACGCAATCCGATCTGGATCGTCGAGTGTTCGAAATTGAACTAACCGCCAATGCCAAAAAACTACTCAAGAAGATGGATAAGCCCGTGCTAGATCTTCATGCTCAGCTGTTGCAGAGTACCAGCAAGAGTGATTTGCGTTCGATGATTCGCATCCTGCAGGTCGTTCGCAGCGGAGTCCCCGAGTAGAAGGCCGGTTTTTTTAGGAAAATAGTTTACATGTTATCTAGTGAGTGTTGTTGATGGTTTTAGTAAGGCGTTCAAGAGAAAGAGGCCAGGCGGATCAAAGTTGTTTCGATTTTCACACCACTCTGTCGTTTGTCGACTCTCGTGATCCAAACCATATGGTGTTTCGATCGTTTCGAGTGATACGCGAAGGCTGAGTGGCGGCGCAGTGAACTGAAGTACAAGGACTCAATGGACGCCTTCAGATTCCAAACTGACGCTCTTTGATCTGGCATACGGAACCATAGTGAATCACTCAGTCCCACGAACGAAAGAAATAGTCAAAATCTTAAGGAGACCCACCATGAGCCTAGGACGCATTCTCAATCGCGATCGTGACTTCGAAGCACCTCTCCAAGAGCTGTTTTTCACGACCATCTACACGGCTGATCAGTTTGAGAGACGATTCAACGCTTTCTTGAAGCCCTTCGGATTAACTCCTTGTCAGTACGACATTCTTGTCGTTCTAAGCGACGCTGGTGGACAACTTCCCACTGGCGATCTTGGCGAGCGAATGGTCAAGCAGGCTTCGGCATTGGGAGCCTATGCCGATCGTTTGGTCAAGGCTGGGCTGGTGACGCGTCAAAGAAGTGAGATCGATCGACGGCAAGTGCACATCGTCCTATCCGATAAGGGCAAGGAAATTCTGGGCGACATTCAGCGCTCAGTGCCAGATTGGGAAGAAATACTAATTGGCCACCTGACCCAAGCGGAGGCCACGAGTGTGAGCATGATTCTCAGAAAGGCGGCCAAGCCATCGCCAAACTAGCCATCCCAAACTCTAAAGGTTTACATGTAAATAGATGGCCAGTTGCCTTGTTTGTTGTTGATACT
>JBCCKZ010000644.1:0-3850 GCA_039027135.1 Planctomycetota bacterium | reverse complement strand
GAATTTTTTGAAATTCATTGCTGATGACCCCAGACTAATGCCAACGAGGCCTATTTGGTTCCCCTAGAATCCAACGTACAGGGACTGCTCACTCAGTGATTTGCAACAGTTGGAGGCATCTTGATGGACATTGCGATCGTTTGGTTTGGATCCATGGCGGCTTCGATCGCGGCGTTGTCAGTCGCTTGGCGGTTCTATGGCGAAATGATGCAGGCGGATGAGGGCGACGACTCCATGCGTGATATCGCCGAAAAGGTTCGCAAGGGTGCCTCGGCCTATCTCAACCAACAAAACAAGGTGATCGCAGCCGTATTTGTCTTCGTCGCCATCCTCTTGGCCGTGGCGGCACTGGGACTTGGTGCAATGAGTGTCTTGGTGCCCATCGCATTCTTAACGGGTGGTCTATTCAGCGGTGTGGCGGGCTGGTTCGGAATGAAAACAGCAACCCAGGCGAGCGGGCGTACGGCAGCCGCAGCCCGAACTTCGCTCAATGACGCGTTACAGATCGCTTTTCGAAGCGGCGCCGTGATGGGCCTTACCGTCGTGGGCTTGGGCTTGGCCTACATCGGACTTTGGTTCGCCGCGCTCTATTACATCGCCCCAATGATCAACGGCCAGACATGGTCACCGCCTCAAATCAGCGTCGCCATGCTGTCGTTTGGAATGGGCGCTAGCGCGCAAGCTCTCTTCGCTCGTGTGGGTGGTGGAGTGTTCACTAAAGCAGCAGATGTTGGAGCCGACCTCGTTGGAAAAGTCGAATCATCACTCGCCGAAGATTCGCCTCGCAATCCAGCCACGATCGCCGATAACGTCGGCGACAACGTGGGAGACGTTGCCGGTATGGGAGCCGATCTTTACGAGTCTTACTGCGGATCCATCCTCGCGGCATCAGCGCTCGGTGTTGCCGCAATGGCCGGACGGTTCGACTCAACCGAGGCGACTGAAGCAGCCATGTTATCTGCCATGATGCTACCGGTTGCCGTTGCCGCCATTGGTATCCCGATGTCGATCTTTGGTGTGTACGCCGTTCGCACGGGAGATGATCTCTCGCAGAAAGCACTGTTACATGCTCTCGATCGTGGAATCAACCGAGCGTCACTAGGCGTCGTCGTGATAATTCCAGTGGTTGCCTGGTGGCTGATGCCGTCGATCCCTGAGGCGACGTATCTAGGCTTCGTGCCAGGTGTCGCGTTGAGTGTGATTGTTGGCTTGGTCGCCGGAGTCCTACTTGGCAAATGGACTGAACGGGTCACAAGCGATCAATACGCGCCAACACAGAAACTTGCCGAGCAAGCTGAGACGGGTTCAGCAACCATCATCATCAGCGGAGTTGCCGATGGCATGATGAGCACGTGGGTACCGGTGATCTTGATCTGCCTAGCGATGATCCTTTCGTTCGGCTGCGCCAACGGATTCGAGTTCAGCGATCCATCCATGTTCGCGTTGGGCCTCTACGGCGTTGCGGTGGCTGCGGTTGGGATGCTGAGCCCACTCGGTATCACGTTGGCAACTGACGCTTACGGCCCGATCGCCGATAACGCGGGTGGCAATGCTGAGATGGCGGGACTGGAACCGGTCGTTCGTGATCGAACCGATGCTTTGGATAGCCTTGGCAATACAACGGCGGCAACCGGCAAAGGCTTCGCGATTGGTTCAGCGGCATTGACGGCACTCGCACTTTTGGCTGCCTATATCGAATCGGTTCGAGATGGCTTCGAACGTTGGGCTTCAACCGTGGCCGAGTCGCTTGGGCCCGGTGAACATGAGATCGCTAAAGGCCTAAAGTGGATCAGTGATGATTCGGGTGGGCAAGCCATGCTTATGCTGCCCACTCGCTCGGTTGGTGGCGAAGCCGCGTCGACGATTGATATACCACTTTCTTCCGCAACGCTTGCAGACTTTCTTCTGTTTTATGATGCGACACTGATGAACCCCAAGGTATTGGTCGGTGTTTTCTTGGGCGCTATGGCTTCGTTCCTGTTTTGTGCATTGACGATGAAGAGCGTGGGTCGCGCCGCCAAAAGCATGGTTGAAGAAGTTCGCCGGCAATTCAAAAACGATCCTGGAATCATTGAAGGCACGGTTGAACCCGACTACGAACGTCCTATCGAGATCAGCACGCGAGAAGCCCAACGCGAGATGATCTTGCCCAGTGCCATCGGCCTGGGCTTGCCGCTGGCCACTGGTTTGGTGCTTGGCGTGGCGGGTGTCTTGGGGCTCCTTGCTGGTTGTCTTACCAGCGGATTCTGTCTGGCGATTTTTATGGCCAACAGTGGCGGCTCTTGGGACAACGCCAAGAAGTACATCGAAGCTGGGCATCACGGTGGCAAGGGTAGCGAGCCGCACAAAGCTGCCGTTGTTGGCGACACCGTGGGTGATCCCTTCAAAGACACTTCTGGCCCGAGCCTCAATATTCTCATCAAGTTGATGAGCATGGTTAGTGTGGTCTTGGCCGGGCTCGTTGTGAGGTATTCACTGGTGGCTTTGGGTTGGTTTTGATAGCCCATCTCGACGAACGACGTCGGCTGCTGCTACGCTGCCGCCATGCCCACTGCCATTCCAGCCGATCGTGTTCGTCAACAGGACTTGAGTGAATCCTATACAGGGATCGTCTTTGATTGTGACGGCACCCTGACCAACTCGATGCCCATTCACTATGAAGCGTGGCGAGCCACACTAAGTGTTTACGGCATACACTTTGACCGTGAAAGATTCTTCAATCTAGGCGGCATGCCGGGGAAGAAGATCATTGCTTTGCTATCTGGCGAAACGGGCAAGCCGGTTGATACACCCGCAGCACTTGAGCAAAAGGAGAAGGAGTTTCTCAACCGGATGGATGACTTGCGGACCATTGATTGGGTCTGTGAGATTGCTCGATCACATCACGGCAAGATTCCGATGGCGGTTGCCAGCGGTGGAGTTCGCTCGGTCATCAATGCCCAGCTCGAACGCCTGAAGATTGCTTGTTGGTTTGATACCGTTGTGACGAGCGAAGACACAACCGAACATAAACCTGAACCAGAACCCTTTCTGCTCGCGGCCAAAAAGCTGAATGTCGACGCGAGCCAATGTGTTGTCTTCGAAGATTCGCCGCTGGGTTTTACCGCAGCAGAGAAGGCGGGAATGTATTGGGTCGACGTCCGCTAATGACTTAAACTCAAACTTGAATCGAGCTGAGGAGGGCTCGGGTTCCGTTGATCGTGCTGCGAGAGTTTAAGTTTACATGTCGTAGCCCCAACCGGCCGTTGAAACGTCCGACCTCCCCAGAGGTGAGGTAAGTTAAAACGCTATCCAAAAGGCGAGTAGCGACGCACCAACACCCCCCCGAGCAGTCTTGCCTGCTTCCATTTTGAAACGGTTGGACGCACTCGCATGACATCGAATCCAATTGCCTCAATTGCATCGAGAGTTGCCCGCCCACCGGCGATGAACATCTCCAAATCGGTTGCGAGCCAACGTGGCACATCCGTTGGAAGTGAGGCACCTTCATCGAACAGCTGCCTCGCTCGACGACTCTCTTCCTCGATCGCAGCACGCAGGTTAGCGGAGGTTTCGCCAGGGACAAAATCCGATTCGGAAACGGCATGACGCTGCCAAACCTCATTGGGCAGATAAATTCTTCCCGCCTCAAAGTCTCGCCTGGTGTCCTGCAAGTGGTTTGCCAATTGGAGCGCCGTGCAAATCGCGTCAGAACGTTCGTCGCCCACCTTCTTTCGACATCCGGCCATCTCAAGCAATAGGTGACCAACCGGGTTAGCGCTCCGCCGACAATAGTCATCGAGCTCGTCGATCGTCTCGTAACGTGTTTTACGCTGGTCCTGTCGAAATGCGTCGAGCAGGTCGAGCATCG
>JBCCKZ010000643.1:0-3850 GCA_039027135.1 Planctomycetota bacterium | reverse complement strand
CTTCGTAACACTCTCCGCCCCCCATCATGTCCATCACCATGATGCCTTCGGCGGCGATGTTGGCTCTGGCCACGCGGAAATACTCGATGACTTCTTGTCGGGTCTTAAAGATCCAGAAAGAGAAATTCTGGGCAGCCAGGACATCGCATTGGGGGCGATTGCGTTTCCGGACATCTTGGCAGATTAGTCTCAAGCGGCCGGCATCGGCATCACCCAGTTCATTGAGGTTTTGTTCGCGTCCCCATTGCAGTGTCTCTTCGCAAAGATCGACGCCAATCGCCGTGCGTCGCTTATCGGATTCAACCCATCGGCAGCACACGGCGAACGTTCCGCAGAAGTCCTCTCGCAGGCGAAGTGGTTTACGTTTGAACTGATCTCGAAACGCTTGTTCGAAGAACTCAATCTCATGTTCCGGTGTTTGCACACTGCGTTGGTAACAAACGAATCGGTCTGCTCTTTCAGCGAGTGTTTTCTTCTTGGACTTCTTTGGCATGCGCCTGTTGTTTGACTTGAGAGGGAAGCGAGTGCGCTTTGCGCATTTACGTGATGACGCAAGCTAACTGATCGCTTGCAAAAAATACATGTATCAATTTCTAGCAAACAAGCTTCTAAGGGTTTGGTCTGACTGTTGCCTGCTGCTAAGTTATGAGAAGTGAATCGTTCTTGAGCGATTCGCCACGCACTTCGGCTGATCTGCCCCATCACCCGGAGTGCGTTTTTTTATGCGCTAACGAAGCGCGATGGTGCGTTAGAGAATGTTTCGTCATAGCGTTTGGCGTACCAAGGGATTCGCAGCAACGACTTCTCTCGTAACGCTGACGACTTTTTTGCAACGCTCGATTGCGAGATCGGTTGCCTTATCGCTGTAGAGTGTGAGCATCGGTTCTCCGCAACGAACTTCGTCGCCAACACGCACATCGATTCGAATCCCAACTCGATGTTGGAGTAAATCTTCTTTGCGTCTTCGGCCCGCGCCGAGTGAGACCAACACTTCTCCCATGGTTTGGCAATCAATCGATTGGATGTAGCCATCACCTGGTGCCTCGATAATCGTTGGGTTTTCTAGCGTCAATGGTTGGTCGATTGAACCGCCTTGAGCGGCAATCATCTTGTCGAAACGCTCGCGAGCTGAACCATCCGCTAGACGACGATCGAGCAAATCTAGTGCTTCCTGAAGGTCGCTCGATCGTCCGCATTGAACCAAGAGCGAAGCGCACAACTGACGAGTTAGTTCGTGAGTCGTCGAACCCACTTTACCGTTGAGCACCTCAAGCGACTCGTTGACTTCAATCGCATTTCCAACGGCCCATCCAAGCGGTTGATCCATATCAGTCATTAACACCCTGGTTGGTAAGCCTGACGCCTCGCCCACACGCTTAATCGACTGGGCCAACTCAATGGCCTGGTCATAGGACTTCATGAAAGCTCCACTGCCAAACTTCACATCCATGACCAGGGCATCCAAGCTTGCAGCAAGTTTCTTGCTTAGAATGCTTGCTGTGATCAACGGAACTGATTCAACAGTGCCTGATACATCGCGAAGTGCGTAGAGCTTGCGATCGGCGGGCGCAATTTGTGATGAGGCGCTGATGATAAAACAGCCCGATGCATCCAGAAGCTGGTCGGCTTGGTCAGATTCAAAGTTGACATTGAAACCTTCAATCGACTCCAGCTTGTCGAGAGTTCCACCTGTCAGCCCCAGCCCGCGGCCGCTGATCATGGGGACGTGTACGTCGCAGGCAGCGAGCCACGGCGCCAGGATCAACGATACCTTATCACCCAGTCCGCCCGTACTATGCTTGTCGACTCGCGGGACGGTGTTGTTTGTCGAATGACGCGGCAAACGATCACCACTTTCCAGCATGACACGGGTTAGCGTGGCAATCTCTTCGGTTTCCATGCCCCGTGTGCAGATTGCCATCGCCATGGCGGCCATTTGGTAGTCCGCGACATCGCCGGCCACGTATCCACCAATAAACTCTTCGATCTCGTCGTCACGAAGCCTGTGACCATCGCGTTTCTTCACGATCAATGTGGCTGGCAGCATGATCGTTCACCTCCTAATGATGCAAGTTTCAAAGTTGCTAGACATGGTGTGGCTAGTCGCCGTTGGCAATTTGTAGGCTCACCGGATCGTCTAAACGCATCCTAACGGAAAAGACCAGAATTTCCGACCTCTACCCGTCGGCTACAATGCGACCCAACCCGACTAACATGCCCAAGTATTTCTCGCTCATGCCCCTTTCGAAGCCATCACGTTGCCAGCAATCGATCATTGGTTATCCCCACTCGATCTTGCTGCTGATTCTCATGACCCTTGGCGGTTCGCTGGAGTCGCTTGCTCAAGAATCGATACCAAGCCATTCCGCCAGAGCCGATGCGAGGGCCCTCTCGCTTGCCTTTCGCGAGGCTTCCAAGCGTGCAATCCCATCGGTCGTCACGATTCTAACTTATGGCCAGCCCAATTCATCAAGCGGACGAACTGCGGAGCCACGTGACCCAGGTTCCGATGATGAAAAGCCCGATGAGGATGAATCTGACGACGAGGGTTTCGGCGATCCCGAAACCAGTGAGGATGAAGAAACCAGTCCCCCGACGCCTGAAGTTGATGAAAAACGACTCACCGGTCTGGGCAGCGGTGTGATCGTGTCGAACGACGGCATGATCATTACCAACAACCATGTCATCCGCGGTGCGAAACGCGTCGTCGTTCAACTTGCCGACGAAACGGAGATCGAAGCTTCAAGTGTTCAGGGGGACCCTGATAGTGATGTCGCCGTCGTCAAAATTGATGTCACTCCGGAACTTGAATCGGCCATCGTCGGGTTGGAGATGGCTGACTCATCAAGAGTAGAAATCGGTGATTGGGTTTTGGCGATTGGGAGTCCTTTTCGCTATGAGGCAACGGTCAGTGCCGGGATCATTAGCGCCAAGGGACGCGAGGTGAGCCGAATCAATCGTGGTCGTCTGATTCAAACCGATGCCGCCATCAATCCAGGTAACTCGGGAGGACCACTGATCGACATCGACGGAAATGTTGTCGCTATCAACACCGCGATCGCAACTAGAAGTGGAGGCTCACAAGGAATTGGCTTCGCTATTCCCATCAATCAAGCCAGGTGGATCGCGGGTGAACTTGCTGAGCATGGCAAGGTCCGCAGAGCTGCCATTGGTGTCACCACGGCACCATTGATTCCTCGCATCGCGAGGAAGTTTGATCTGGAGCCCTACATCGGAATTCTCGTCTATCAGATTGTCGATGGCTCGGTGGCTGAGCGTGCGGGGTTGAAGCCGCTCGACGTTATTACCGATTTTGCTGAAAAGCCCGTACGGGACGCCGCCACCTTTCAGCGTCTTATTGAGCAGTCGCCCATAGGGTCAAAACAAAAAGTCAGTCTTCTTCGTGATGGCGAAACGATTGAACTTGAGATCGAGATCGCATCTTTGCTCGATCCTACTCAAGCTTTTGATGACGCAAAAGAGTGATTCGTCTTTGACTCAAGTACTGATCGACTCAGTCGCCGCATGAGCAATGAAGCTGGTCTTTCCATTAGCTTTGGGGCTACCGGTTAATGCTATCGCCCGGGGCTGCCCGTGAACGCTACAACACGTGCAAAGTTAAGACATCCGCTCGCGTCGCCGAATACCAAACAGCACAACGCTGCATGCAAGGCATGTCGCCGTCGAAGGCTCTGGAATGGCGAAAGCGTCAAGGACATTCTGGCCGGTCAGGGAAGAGATCACCGACACATCCGGTAATAGATCGGGTTGTCCCGACTCTCGCACCTCGACGCCAACCAGTTGCAGGCCAAGCTGCGCGAGTGCTCCTTCGCCAGAAGACACGTTCGCG
>JBCCKZ010000642.1:0-3852 GCA_039027135.1 Planctomycetota bacterium | reverse complement strand
GCTTTCTGCCGGCGGGCTTGCCCGCCGGTAAGTTGCTTGACAAATCACTAGTCCCGGCGGGACGACAGAATAGAGTTGTGCATAAAGTTTGGTTGCTTGGTCTGAGTCTTCTGTCGCTCCTTCGGAGCTAGACCTTGATTCAGCCGCGGAGCGGCGACAGCTCTCTGCCGGCGGGCTTGCCCGCCGGGGCTCTTGTACAAAAACCAACAATCCTGCGAGGCCGGTCGCCAAAGGCGACCGGGCTCGCAGAAGAAGAGCGTCAAGCCACTTGATTCCGTGGAGCAAGCTTCACGGCAAAGAGCTATCGCCGCTCCGCGGCTAAGCAGAATCATTTCTGTATTGCCCGCTCAATGTTTGCGCCCACGCCAAAGTGAAGCCGCTCTGATCTCCAAAGTTCAAAGTTGATCGTTTAAGGCTCTACAAAACGTTCACTGGATTGAGGCAGCACGGCAGCTTGAACGACTCGAACGTTTACACAGCTCAAAACGTTACACCGTGCCGCTGCGTGCCTATCGTCATTGTTGCTTGTAGCTGTATTGCTTGCTCACCTTGCCAACGCATCAGCGAGTTCTGCTGGTGCATTCAAAAAGAAATCTCTGAATTCGTTGGAGAGATTGATGCCTTCTCTCGCATGGTAGTGAGCAAGGGCAGGAATCACGAAGCGTCTTTGCAGAATGCAAAAGCGAGAAGAACAAGATGTACAAACGCCGTAGTCCGTCATCGATGCGAAAAACATGTCGATCATCCAGACATCTTTCGTTCGAAACGATGGAACAGCGCCGGCTGCTGGCCGCGGACATCATGTCGGCAAAAGACTTCTCGTGCGATCCAGATCAGATTATTTCGCATCCAAGTGAGCTATCCCTTGGTGGTCTTTATGGTGAAGCGGAGCTGACGACTCAGCAATCAGTTGCTGCCGAAGCTTTCGAGATAGCAAATTCGCTGTCCTTCGGACTCAGCAATGCAATACCCCTATTACTCAATCAATACACCGGGCATTTCGACCAGCTAAACCAGAATACACCCCATCTCATCGCATCGGTCTCTTCGGAGCTCGATCTTTCTGTTCAATGGCAGAATCAGATTGGCAACATCGATGCGTCCAATGCTTCGACGATGACATCGCTCATCGAAGAACTCGAGACTCAGGGTTTTGCCATCCAAAGTGCAATGGATGACGCGACACTTGGTTCACTCGATCAAGGTAGTGATGCTGACTACATCCGAGTGGCGAAACAAATCGACTACTCGCTAAGCGGTTCAATCTCAACGCCAAGCCTATCCATTTTCGATGAGATCACGTCGTTGTCCGGAATCGAAGTGCAAGGAGCGGTCCCATTCAACTTGCAGGGCACGCTGAACGTAACGCTTGGCGTCGATCAGAACGGATTCTATTTCACGACCGAGACAACACACATTGGGAATCTTTCTGCAATGGCTGATGTCGCGGGGTCCGCGTTTGAGAATGTAACGACACTGGGTTCTGTTGGTCTTCAGGTCACTTCGATTTCAGCACCGACAACCTCTCTGAATAAAATTCGTTTAGATGATCTCGCGACGGGCATCTCAATGACGGGGCACGCGGAGGGAAACACGATCGTAGAAGTGGGCTTTGAGCGTGACCTGGGAGATCTCGGACGGATTCCTATTGATGCGTCTTGGGAATGGGAATTTTCAGACTCGTCAGTGGCGACTCTCAATCTCGACTCTTCTGGTTTCGAAACCGCACTGTTTGAGGCTGAACTGCTTGATGTGATCTCAACGAACTTAGTCACGTTGGCGACAGCCATTGATCAGAGCACCCACAATCAGATTGATCTCCCTCTTAGTGGTACCGATCTCTCCCCCTCATTTGCCTCTGACGTGAAGAATGGATTTTTGGAGTCAGGCGACCTGATCCGCCAAGGATTGACCATTGAACTGATCGCGGATCCGAGTGACCTGATCGAGGACGCATCCTCTTTGGATCGCCTACTCGAAGTTCGATTGACCAATCAGAGAAATACATCTTCAAGCCAACAAGCGAGCCTGGAAAGGCTCGCTGGCGAAGCTGAAGAAGGGCAACTCGACATCGATTTTTCATCGACTGTCTCGTTCGATCCAGAAGTGAGTACCGATCTCGTGCTGGGCTACGATCTCACCGGTGGGTCCTATGTTGTCGAAGGATCAAATTGGATCAGTGAGCTCAACAGCAACGTTGAACTGGCGGGGACGACGAAATTTGGTTCATTGATCGAGTCCCGTGTTCGCGGAACCTATGACCTCGACTTTCGCGGCCAACTAAGTGTCGTCGATGAGGATGCTATACCTCTCGAACGGTTCTATTTGAGTTCACGCGATTCTTCAGACGGAGAGCCTGAACTGCCGTTGAATCTCGTCGTCAACGCCGACGCCCGGATTGATTCTCTGGTCTTCGGGCTTGATCTTTCGAGTGCACCGGTTGAGCTGCCGCAAATTGAGATCTCTGCGTCAACGTCGCTAGATCAGAACAGCGGCGTGATATCGATTCAGTTTCCGGAAGACGCGATCATATCGGCGGCTGGTGAAGCCATTCGCTTTGGTGTTGATGAGTTGGCCGAACAGCTTCTCGATCTAGGAACTAGGTTTGAATCCATTCCCCATGTCGGTAATTCAGTGGCGGATGTGATCGGGCAAGCATTCGAGCAACACACTCGCACGGAAGGATCACTCGGGAATGATATCCAGGATTACTTTGAATCGCTGGGATTTAGCTTTAGTTCAACTACCTCAGCACAAGTAGAGGATCTGTTTTCGGGAAGCTTCGGTTCAAAGCCACTCATCGAAATGACCTACACCACACCCGATCTTATTGGGCTGTCGGAGATCACGCGCGAAGGCAAGATACAACGTGGCCCCATCAACGTTTCGGGTAACCTCGCTGTGACTCCCACCATCGGTGCAACGTACACAGTCGGCTTGGATGCAATCGGAGGCTTCTATCTCAAGGAAGGTGCTGCATTCGACGCCTCGGTGACCGTTGACGGCAGCCTTACCGGAACAGCTGACCTGGGACGCATGGAGAACTTGACGGCTGATGCGACGGTTGATGGAGCGTTTGGAGCCATCATCACGATTGATGATCAGGACAACGAGAACTCTGAGAGGCTCTATCTGATTGGGACGCCAGATGTCGAAGCCACCAGCCTTCGCTCGATCGTTCAGTCGGATCAAAGTGATCTGGCCACGAATACGTTGACGATCAATGCCATCATTCGTATGGATAGCCCGCTCGAGCAACTCGGGCTACGTGAATACCTGTTTGATGATCTGGTGGAGGCATTGCCCGATGGACTGAAGAATCCTCTTTTGCTTTCGGCGGTGATTCAAGTTGATGCGAGCAATGGAGATGTCACGATTGATGTTGACCAGCGAAGCATCGATGATTTCCTCGCTTTGTTTGGCGAAGATGCCAAGGCAACGTTCCGTCGCGCGTTCGTTCGGGCGCTCTTCAAGAAGCTATCTGGCGATACAAGTCCGATTCCAAAATCGGTCCGCGAGGTGATGAACTTTGAACTTCCGATATTCGGAAGGTCGATCAAGTCGTTCCTCAAAGTGGACTCGGCTTCTGATCTACTTCTCGATCCAGACAAGTGGGAGGAAGAGCATCTGGACGATGCAGAGTCGAACCCAGAGGAAACACACGATTGGGTTACCTTCGAATTTGATCTCTTCGAGGAAGATAACCTAAGGGATATGCTGCTCGGAAGCGACGTTCTGAACATTGCAAGTGTTCGACTGGTGCCTGAGTACAGAGCTGAGTTCCAAGAATACACGCTCAAGCCTGAGACACCTTTTATCTCCTACATGGGGATCGTCAATGGAACCTATGAG
>JBCCKZ010000641.1:0-3854 GCA_039027135.1 Planctomycetota bacterium | reverse complement strand
GTTCCGAGTTTGATACCTTTCCCAACGAGTGGCCCCATCACTGGCTTACCCTTCAATGTCGACCACATCGACTTGGTGACTGCGTCGTACATCAGCTTGTTGCTTCGGTAAAGAAAGCCGCTAGTGCCAAGGCGATGATGAACGCCATCGTATATCGGATCATAAACAATCATCGACCCACACAGTGTGCAGTAAACACCGTTGATTTCGCGACCTCCAACATTGTCGCGAACCATTTCATGCCAAGCCAAAATGCGTTTTGGATAAGCTCTCGCAACGCCATTGACAAAGACTCCAAAAACGACGTTGGTGTCATCGAGGTACGTTGCCTCTGGTGCTGAAATCAACTCGGGATGATCCAATGGCGGGATGCCATCACGCACCACGCCACCCCAGCGAATCTCATCCAATCGAATCATGGTTTCTCGATTGGGATCAAAATACTCAGCAAAACGTGGGTCGATCGTGTCGTAAAGTCGACTCTTAAAGTCTGCATACTGAGGATGCAACTTTACGTTCTGATTCCATAACCATCGATACCAAGTGCTCAAGTCACGTGTGCTGGGGCCGTTGGTATTGCGGGCTAAAAGCTCGAATATGAGATCCTGTGTGGGCAAATGCCGATTCATTCGAATCGACTCCAAAAGCATGCCGACATCGTCCACTCTAAAATTGCGTTCTATCAAATAGAGGGCTTGTCGACGCACGTCTTTGTCCACTGCATTCAAACCTAGGAAGGCAGCAATCGGCAACAGATCACCCGAATCAGAAGCTGACTCGATAGTGATATCATCGGCAAACGATTGCCAATAGCCTGGGAAGCCGCCGACAGCTGCGGCGATTGAAAACCCCAGCCAAGAGCGTCGCGAACGGTTGGTTTTTGGCATGAAACACACGGCTTTTTTGAGTACGACGGACGACTAAAGATGTCCATCGGATCGAGGGCTTCCGCCACCCGAACCCGTCTACCATCGGAAGAGTCCTGGCTATTTTGGATAGGGATTCCATTTGAATATCACAAAGCAAGCATCGAATTCGAATTTCTCCGGCGGCGTTTGGTTTGCCATTGGAGGAACTTTTCTGTTCGCCTCGAAATCGATTCTTGCCAAATGGGTCTACGCGCTCGGTGGCGACGCAACGGAACTGCTGACGCTTCGCATGGCCTACGCCGTACCCGCATATGCGATCATCGGTTGGAAGTCGATACAGGCGACGGAAAACGTTTCCCTCAGACGAATCATCCAAGCGGCTTTGTTGGGTTTCTTGGGCTATTACCTCGCCGCGTATCTCGATTTATTGGGACTTCACTACATTTCGGCGCAACTGGAGCGGCTAACTCTCTTTACCTATCCAGCTTTAACGGCTGCCTTGGCGTGGTGGCTTTTGGGTGAACAACTCAATTGGCGCACAATCGTCTCAATGGCTCTTTGCTTCGTCGGGATCGCTCTGATGTACAGCCGCGAAGTGGAGATCACAACGGAAAGCGAACACACTCTGTTCGGAGTTCTAATGGTCATGGGTGCCGCAGTGAGCTACTCACTTTACGTCATCTTGGGCAAACCAATGATGCAGCAAATTGGCAGCTCCGCATTCACATCAATCGCGATGCTGGGGTCGAGCCTTTTTGTGGGCTTCCATTTCGGTTTGACGCGATCCGTTTCAGATCTATTAGAACTCGATTCCCGAATTCATGTCTATTCGGTCATTCTTGCTCTCGGCTGCACCGTCCTTCCTAGCTATTTGATCAACGCAGCGATCATCCGCATCGGCGCCTCGCGCACCTCAATTATTGGAACCGCCGGACCCGTGCTCACCATGATCCTTGCGATCGTAGTTCTGGACGAGCCTTCAACGCCTTGGCATTTCGTTGGAATGGCATTAGCAATCGTTGGCGTCTCGATCATCTCAGCTAATCCTGGTACGAATACCACGAGTGCTGACGATGGTGATTAAGCTATTTGGTCGGTACTGCTCCGCTGAGCGTCTCGATTTCATCTAAACCGCAAGAATACTCTATGCCATTGCGAATACTGAGCTGCCTCCTTTTTCTGGCCGGATCTTCGGCATTGGTTTTCGCGGAAGATCGACCCAATGTCATCGTGATTATGGCAGACGATCTCGGCTTCGGTGACGTTTCCTGCTACGGTGCAACGGCGCTCGAAACGCCTCACATCGACCGGCTCGCACGCGGTGGCCTGCGTTTCACTTCGGGCTATTGCAGCGCGTCGACGTGCACACCGACGCGTTACTCTTTCCTCACAGGTGAATACGCGTTCCGGCGCGAAGGAACTGGCATCGCGCCCCCGAACGCGCCCGCCATCATCTCAGCAGGCACTCCCACCATTGCATCACTCTTCCGTGATTCGGGATACCGGACCGCAGTGGTGGGTAAATGGCATCTCGGACTTGGCGACGAGTCGGGACCCGATTGGAATGGCGAACTGAAACCCGGACCACTGGAAATCGGATTCGAACAGTGCTTCCTCTTGCCAACGACGAATGACCGAGTGCCTCAGGTTTACGTTCAAGACCACCGAGTCCTCAACCTGGATTCCGCTGACCCACTTTGGGTCGGGAACAAAAAGCCGAGCGACGACCACCCAACCGGCATCACACACCGTGATACTCTAAAGATGGATTGGTCTCACGGACACAACCAGACCATTCACAACGGTATCTCGCGAATCGGCTTTTACACCGGTGGCGAATCAGCAAGATTCCGTGACGAAGACCTTTCGGATAAATGGGGTGAGCAGGCAGAAAAGTTCATTCGAAAAGTTGACGATCGGCCTTTCTTTCTGTTTTTTGCATCACATGACATCCATGTTCCTCGTATGCCGCATGAGCGATTTCAAGGTTCCACAAAGCTTGGCCCCAGAGGCGATGCAATCGCGGAACTAGACGACTCCGTTGGCCGACTATTCAAGACGCTGACGGAACTAGCAATGCTCGAGAACACAATTATTGTCTTCTGCAGCGACAACGGTCCCGTCATGGATGATGGCTACGCCGATGATGCGTTGGAGAAAGTCGGTGATCATCGCGCCGCCGGACCATACACGGGAGGCAAATACAGTGTTTATGAAGGTGGAACAAGAACACCTTTTATCATCCACTGGCCTAAACGAGTGGATCCCGGCACAAGCGATGAAGTCGTTTGCACGATCGATCTGGCGCGTAGCCTAGGAAAACTCATTGATGCCAATGTCCCGTCGGCACAGTTCATTGACAGCAAAGATGTTTCAGGTGCTTTGATTGGAGAATGGGGATCAAGTGGACGCAAGGAGCTGGTCCAACAGGATAACGGTAAAGATGGAACTTACGGATTCCGCAGTGGCCAGTGGAAACTGCATCGATACGATCGTGGCAAAGCGAGGAACTTGGTCGTTGAAACAAAGCTCGCCAACACCAAGGTTCCCAAGTACCAACTATTCGACCTCGACCTAGATCCCGATGAGAGTCAAAACGTCATTGATCAGTTTCCCGATGTCGCCGAAGCCATGAAGAAGCGACTTCAGGAGATCATTGATGCCAACAGCGAGAGTTGAGATCGATCACCTGTCTGTCTGGTCAGCTTCAATCTTTAGTTCTCCTCGCATGCCGGCGCGAGCAAGCTGATCCGAGTTAGAAACTTCAACCCAGACTCGACACATCCCTGATACCGGATGAATCTCTGGTGATAGGAAAGTCACCTTCCCAACGAGTTCCCAGTTTGATTGAGAACCTTTCTCTCGAAAGGCTGCGCGTTGGCCCAAGACAATGCGCGAAGCTTCGGGAGCGGTTATCAATCCCTCGACTCTCAATCGATCAATCGAAACAACTCGAACAAGCGGCTCGCCAGCTTCGACAAACTC
>JBCCKZ010000640.1:0-3864 GCA_039027135.1 Planctomycetota bacterium | reverse complement strand
GACTCCCAGGTTTTCGTCGCCGCCGAGGACTGGTGGCTCGATCATTGGCGATGGCAACTGTTGAAGCTGTGCCCAGGCAGCATCCACAATTGGCTCATCGATCAATGATCGGTTCGCGCCTGCCGCGCCATCGATGGCAGCCGTCATCAGATGGTTTATCAACCGCGGAACGCCCTCGCAGGCGTGATGAACGGCGGAGATTGCTCCGTCGGTGATTGTTTCCGCAGGGTTGCCTTCCAATCCCGTGATGACGCCGATCACATATTGACGCGTTTCGTCCAAGCTGAGCGGATGCGTGTAGCATCGCGTCGCAACACGCTGAACAAATGCGTCCAATAAACTATCAATGAGTACTTCCTCAAGGCGTGGAGCGCCAAACACGACAGCCATCACGCGCGGTGCATTGTCCACCATGATGTTCGTTGTCATCCGAATCGCTTCTAACGTTTCAGGCGACATTGCTTGTGCTTCATCTACGAGAAGTAACAGCCCACCGCTAGGAGCGTCAGGGCGACTGACGTAGTCGACGAGAGCTAGGTGAAGGTCGCCCTCGTGGTGGGCGTCGCATCTCACGCCGAGGCTATGCAGGATATGCCTCAAAACGGCCGAACGATCTTCCAATGGTGTGGCGCCGACGCTGACGACATCATGAGTCTGGCTAAATCGATGCTTTAAGATCTGGCTGGTAAGGGATTTGCCGGTGCCGGGAGGTCCAATCACGAGAGTGATCGCTTCTCTTGCTTCAATGCTTCGCCCCACTCGACCAAGAACTTCTTCGATCGGTGCCAGGGGAATATAGCGGGAAAGAGACGGATAGGCGGGGAAGGGAGCCGTCACGTGCGTATCTCTCAATCTTTGACATGGAAAACGGTGTGCGAGAACGAACCTCACAGACCCTATGCACGGAATAATCGTCAAAGATTCACAGTAGACTTGAGCCCAAGCCGGCAAGCAAAGAAAGAGAATTAACGAACAACGCAGATACAACCAGCAGGCAAACGATCATCCGGACCGTCCAATATCCGATAGGTTTCACTCGAACGATGTCCCCAGCTTCGACGATGAGCTGCGCAGCAGTTTCACGGGCGGTGAAGCTTCGGGATCTCCGTCTTTGGATGGAAAACTCAAGCGAAGCGATTAGACACAACGCGACTAATGACCAGGGCAAACCCAATGCCCAAGCTTGGGTGCCCGGAGATCGAAAGGAAACTCCGGCCAGCTGGAGTTCTTCTTTCGGAGAAATCTCCGTTTCGCCCATTCTCGAAGCCGCAGCCATCGATTGCTTCGATGCCCATTGCTGAACTTGCTTCCACGCCTGGATAGCCTGTCGATTCCCGTCACGGTCGTAATTTGAATAGTGACCTGCCGTACTTTCGACATAGCGAAGCCATGCGACATCAGACTGAGTGCGTTCCGCCTGCGCAGAGCGGTTCCGTGAAACGCTCGGCGCTACTGTCGCCGGCTGCTCACCCGATTTGACCTGCTCGTGGAAACCAGCTGCCAATATCCATACTGCTAAACTTCCAAGTACGGCGTGAACGGATAGCCACTCTTTCCAAGCGGGAGCCGAATGGCCAGCTTTCGTGTCATCTTGTCGAGGTGATCTTGCGGACATGAACGCCCCTTGGCATCGTACGTTAGCGATACATGAGTTATCGTCCCAATGCAGCGTCTTTGTGAATCGATAGTGATGGATAATCCCACGCCCGAATTGGATAGGCCTTTGAAACTACCGTTTTGTCTCAAGATCTGCGGTGTCAAGCATCATGAAACACTCGAGTCTGTTTCGAACTCGGGAGCGGATGCTGTTGGTCTGAACTTCTTTCAGCCAAGTGTTCGAAGTGTTGATCCGACCAGCGCCCACGCCGAATCACTTTCCTGCGAAGCCAAGAAACTTGGTCTAGCGGCGGTGGGATTATTCGTGCAACAGACCGCAGAAGATATCGTGAAGATTGCGAGTCAGCTTAAACTCGATTGCATCCAGATACACGGTAATGAGCCACCCGAAATCATCTCGCAGATAAGAAGCCACTTGAGCTTGCCAATTGTTCGAGCGATCAAACTACCGGTCGGCTCGCTATCAACCAAGGATATCGTTCATCGCGTCGCGCCTTGGCACGATCTTGGCTGCGTTCTCCTGCTGGACGCCGATGGAGGTGCACAACACGGTGGAAGCGGTAAACAGCTCGACTGGAATACAATCAGCGAGTGGTCCCAGCAAAGTGGTGTTCCATGGATCCTTGCTGGTGGTCTGAATCCTGATAACGTCGCCCAGGCAATCAAGGTTGCGGACGCCTCTGCCGTCGACGTGGCCAGCGGTGTTGAGGTTGGTAAAGGTTGTAAGAGTAAAGAGCGAATACAGGCCTTTTGCAAGAATGCACTCGAGGCTTTAGCAAAGCAGGCTTAGCCATTGGTAAGTTCTCTGGACTAAAGCTTCTGAGCTGCCTCAACGCTCTAGTCGATCAAGTCGCCACGCAACTGATCACGATCGTATTCGATTAATGCTTCAGTTACCGGAGATACATCACCCGAAACAATCTGGTCGAGCTTGTACAACGTCAAGTTGATGCGGTGATCGGTGAGTCGATTCTGGGGAAAGTTGTAGGTTCGGATTCTCTGTGAACGATCACCGCTGCCGATCAATCCCTTTCGCTCGGCAGCCTGCTTCGCCGCTTCCTCTTCCCGCTTCTTTTCATAGATTCTCGCCTTGAGCACTCGCAGTGCTTTGGCGAGGTTTTTGTGCTGGCTCTTCTCGTCTTGGCACTGGACGACGATGCCGGTTTCGTGGTGGGTCAAGCGGACGGCCGACTCAGTTTTGTTGACGTGTTGTCCACCAGGTCCCGAGGCACAAAACTTATCGAGTCGATAGTCATCCGACTTCAAGTCGACTTCGACGTCTTCCGGTTCCGGCATCACGGCGACAGTCGCTGCCGAAGTGTGGACCCGACCCTGAGTTTCCGTTTGAGGAACACGTTGGACGCGATGTCCGCCGGATTCATAAGCCATGTCTCGATAGACCGACTCGCCTTCGAGATTCAATGTAATTTCCTTGAATCCGCCCATCTCCGTTGGCGATGCATCCATAATCTCGACCTTCCATCCCTTCACCTCAGCGTGGCGGCGATACATCTCAAAGAGATCGCCGGCAAAGAGTGCCGCTTCATCGCCACCGGTGCCTGCACGGATCTCCATGATGCACCGCGTGCGGTGGGAGTCTTCGCCACCGACGGTCATCGACAACAGCTCCTCCCAAATCGACTCCCGATCTGAACGCAGGGTCTCAAGCTCGGATTCGACCATCTTCTTTTCCTCCGCGTCATCGAGGCCAGCATCAAGCATCTCGCGGCACTGATCTATCTCTTCGCTCAGCCGCTTGAAATCACGATACTTTGTCGCGAGCTTGGCCAGGCCACCGTGTTCACGAGCGATCGCGCTCATGCGATCGCCATCGCCAGCAATCGCAGGGTCGGACATATCTGCCTCGAGCTTGTCAAATCGAGCAAGCTTTTCTTCGAGGGTGTCGCGGATACTGTTGGATGACATCGTAGCCTATGGAGAGCAATCGGGCCGAGAGAAGTGGTCTACAAAAAACAGCCGCGTGGGATCAAAGGATCCGACACGCGGCTGTGATGGGAGGTCTTCGCAGATTCAGCTACTTTTTCTTGCCCTTCTTCTTTGGCTGAAGCGAACCGTAAGAACCAGCAGCAAACTTCTTTTGGAACTTGTCAATACGTCCCGCCGTGTCGACGAATTTCAATTTACCGGTGTAGAACGGATGACATTCGCTGCAGATGTCAATCTTCAATTCCGGCTTGACGCTTCGTGTCGTGAACGAACTACCACAACCACAAGTCACGGTCGTGT
>JBCCKZ010000639.1:0-3867 GCA_039027135.1 Planctomycetota bacterium | reverse complement strand
TGCCGGCCCCGTTGATCCCGGCACGGGTGTCGAGCTGGGTGGTCGTTTCCAATGGCTTAACACGGTCGAATACATGTTCCCCATCACTGCCGACGACGCGTTTCGCGGCGTTGCGTTCGTTGACTTTGGAACGGTCGAAGAAGACATCGAAATCAATGAAGATCAGTTTCGTGTCGCTCCGGGTGTCGGTTTGCGAATCGCTATTCCAGCACTTGGACCTGCTCCTTTGGCCTTTGACTTTGCCTTTCCTGTGGCCAAGGGAGACTTCGATGATGAGAGAGTATTCAGCTTCTACATGAGTGCAATCCGATGACCGAGAGAAACAGTGCCCATACTACCATTGTCAAACCTGGTCAGCCGCTCTCCCTGGAGAAAGTTGCTGAGATGGTTGGTGGTCAATTGCTCAATGCAGAAGATAGTAACGATGCGTTGTGCGAGGGTGTCGATGGTCCCGCTGGCGCGGATGAGACTTGCGTAACGATGGCGGCTGACGAGGAGACGCTTCGAGGAGTCCAAGTCGGATCGGTCTTAGCTGTTTTTCTTGATAAGCCTCATGCATGTGATCATGTTCAGATTATTGTCGATGATGTTCATAGTGCGATGGCGACGCTTGCAGAGTACTTTCGCCCCGAAGTGCAATTCGATCATCATGTTGGAATTCATCCCTCGGCGGTGATCGCCGAAGACGCCAAGATCCATCCAAACGCAATCGTTGGTCCAGGAACGATCATCGGATCAAAGACACGGATTGACGCTGGTGTTGTCGTTGGGGCTTATTGCCGAATTGGTAGCAGGTGTGTCATCAATCCAGGCGTCACCATCTATGCCCATTGCATTATCAAAGATGACGTTCGGATTTCAGCCGCCTCAACGATTGGAGCCGAAGGATTCGGGTATCGATTCGTCGATGGGCAACACATGCCCGCTGCACAATTCGGCTATGTCGTCCTTGAAGAAAAAGTGGATCTCGGCGCCGGTGTGACCGTTGATCGTGGGGCGTATGGTTCGACAAGGATTGGTTGCGGCACGAAAATCGACAACCAAGTTATGGTGGCTCACAATTGCCAGATCGGTCGACACAATTTGATATGTAGTCAGGTGGGAATCGCGGGTTCGTGTGTTACCGGCGACCACGTGATTTTGGCGGGTCAGGTTGGTCTGAAGGACCACATCACGTTGGGCGATCGGACGGTCGTTGGTGCCCAGGCCGGCGTGATGGATAATCTTGAAGGGAACAACGTCTACCTGGGGTCTCCGGCTACGACTCAGCGCGACCAGATGCAAATCATGGCTGTGGAACGCCGACTTCCTCAGATGCGCAAAGACCTCAAGCAGATGTCAAGCAGAATTACCGAGGTTGAAACTCGTCTCAATGCCTCCGAAGATGCATCAGCAAAGAAGGCAGCCTGAGCAGGGAAAGACCACTGAGCGGCTATCATCCTTACGACGACCGCGGGTATCGACCCAAGCGAGGTTCGACGGTCATACGAGAGTCCATTCCGAATGATCCAGAGTCTCCCGTTGGACTGATTGCTGGATGGGGACAATTTCCGATTGAGGTGGCGCAGACGCTTGTTGCTTCAAGACGCCGTGTCGCATGTGTAGCGATACGTGGGCACGCCAGCACTGACCTCGAGTCAATATGCGACCATGTGCAATGGTCCGGCGTGGGAAAGATGGGGGGCTCACCTACGGTACTTTCGTGAATGCGGTGTATGCCAGGTGACGATGGCTGGTAAGCTTTTTAAGCATGAGATCCTTTACGGCGGTTCCCTCATCTGGCGTCACTTGCCTGACTGGACGTGTATCCGCACCTTCGCACCAATGCTCTTTGGGCGTCGACGAGATGCTCGAGATGATCAATTGCTGGGGGCAGTCGTTGATGTTTATCATCAGCATCGTTTTGATATCCGCGCGGCAACCGATCTGGCTCCTGACTTGCTTGTGAAATCCAGTCAATTCCAACCTCGTTTTTCATCCGATAGTGTTTCCCATGACGCGGCTGTAGGATGGCGAGTCGCCAAGCAAATGGGGGCGATGGATATTGGTCAGAGCATCACCGTCAAAGATGGTGTCGTTCTCGCAGTTGAAGCAATCGAAGGCACCGATGCTTGCATTGATCGTACGGGTGAGCTTTGTCGTCGGGGTGGTTGGACCTTGGTCAAAGTAAGCAAGCCCAACCAGGATATGCGATTTGATGTGCCGACTATCGGAATCCAAACGATCGAAAGGGTGGCTCGCGCGGGAGGCCGTGCGATCGTGATCGAAGATGGTAAAACAATCGTCGTCCAGAGAGACGAGGTTGTTCGGCTGGCTAGAAAGCTGAATGTTGAGTTGGTCGTGCTTTCGGATGCTGACGTGCAGTCACTGGATCTGCCGTCGGCAAACGCAGCCTAGCGTGGATCGTCCTAAGATCGTCACCGTCAAGACGCCCGCCAAGGTGAATCTCTATCTTGATGTGTTGTCCAAGCGTCCAGATGGCTACCACAATATCGACACCGTTATGGCGGCGATTGATTGGTGGGATGAATTGACCATCGAACGCTCAAATCAACGGGGCGTGCGTGTTGACTGTCAGTGGAGCGATCCTGTTCGACGCGCCGACGAACTGCAGTGCGAGGTCGATGATGATCGTTTAAGACTACCGCAAGATGGTTCAAACTTGGTGGGCCGTGTTTTGAGGCGGTGGTCCGACCGATTGGGGCTTAGCTATGGGCTCGATGTTCGGCTGCGGAAACGCATTCCCGCCGGTGCCGGTCTGGGCGGGGGAAGCAGTAACGCGGCCGGTGCATTGCGAGCTGCAGCGGTGATGGAGTCGATCCCACAGGCCGACATGATCTTGGGTGAAATTGCTGCGGCTGAAGGTAGCGATCTAAACTTTTTCCTTCCCAAAGATGAAGCGAATATCTGTGAGGGGATCCCCCATGTTCGGAGAGCGAGCGGGCGCGGTACTGAGCTGGAAGAGTTAGACGAATTTGACGCTGACGCTTTAAGCCTCTTGCGTGAACGGTGGCTAGTGGTTGCCTTTCCTCCCGTCGTCATCTCTACCGCAGCTGCCTACGGGGCTTTAATTGTGGATGCGAGCGATTTGGAAAGACGCCGAAACGCCGCAAATTCCTTTTGCAACGAGTTGTCTCACCATCCCGTTGGTAATTGGCCATCGAAAATGTTCAATCGGATGGAGTCTGCCGTTCGTGGGATGGCGGCCCCGATCGATTCCCTTTGCGGTATCATGATTGAAAGCCGTTCGGATGGCTCCTTAATGACAGGGAGTGGTTCGGCGGTTTTCGCGATCTTTGGGTCATCCAGCTCAGCAATGACGTTGTGTGACGACCTGCAAAGTCGCGGGGGAGTTGTGGCCGTGAAGGCTCGCTTTTGCGGGTTGGATGGGTGTATCAGCGAATTCGTTTCGTGAGAAATTCGTTGGTGTTCCTATTTCGGCGGACATGACGTTGGCAAGTCGATTTCATATTCCATCGCATCAAGCAGACTTTCGGGAGTCTTGGTTGGCTGGTGGGATGCAGGGTAGACACCGTGAAGATCACCGAAATTCGCATCAAGCTGATGGAAGGGAGTGAGGATCGGCTGAGAGCATTCTGCTCGATAACGATCGAGGACTCCTTCGTCATTCGAGATTTGAAAATCATCGATGGCTCAAGTGGCCCCTTTGTTGCTATGCCATCGAGGAAGTTGACCGGGCACTGCCCTCGATGTCATTACAAGAACCATCTGAGAGCACACTTTTGTAGCCAATGCGGGGCAAAGCTACATTTCGATTCCAAGGGTGCTTTGGATTCGCCGCAAAAGCTGTACGCCGATATTGCCCATCCCATCAACAGTCAGTGTCGAGAAGAAATTCAATCGGCG
>JBCCKZ010000638.1:0-3871 GCA_039027135.1 Planctomycetota bacterium | reverse complement strand
CCGATCTGCTTATTGGTCGCGTTTTCTATGACGGCGCCGGACGCATGTTCGATGATATGCAGGCGTCGATTGAAAAGGCAAAGGCCGAGACCGCGATGGCCACTTGAGATGAGCGAGTATCTGTTCGATTTGTCAAGTCTCAGCAAAAGGACATCGGTTTAGGCTTAAGTTCAAGCAACGCTTGTCTTAGTCTTTGGCTAACAGCCTATCCGAAGACCTTTCAGCCGATCTAACGTCGACCCATGATTACCGTCGAAACTGGTGCTAAGCCGCGGTTCACTTCGATTCTGGACACTAGCCGGTGGTGACCGTCAAAACCGACCTATCGCGTTTCGGCTAAAATTCTTCGGTAGGCTCTAAACGGTTATGGTTCGCCTTTGAGGGTTCAGCATGCGAATTGTCTCACTCATTCCATCGGGCACTGAGATCGTTGCATCCCTTGGTTTAGCAGAATCCCTCGTTGGTCGGACTCATGAGTGTGACTATCCTCCTTCGGTTGCGACGACGCCCGTCGTAACCAGCTCTGACATATCGCAATCCGCTTCGAGTGCTGACATCGATAGAGCAGTCCGCGAATCTCTGAAAGACGACGCTGGTCTCTACCACGTTGATGTGGATGCGGTCGTAGATTTAGAGCCCGATTTGATCATTACGCAAACTCTGTGCGATGTCTGTGCGGTTTCTCCAACGGCTCTTCAGGCCGCGATGGATCGCTTTGCCTCAAAACCGACCTGGATCGATCTGACGCCAACCACGCTCGAGGAGGTTTTCGACTCGATCTTGTTGGTGGCTGCTGGCGTCGATCGCGTTCACGTGGGCGAGGTGGTTATTGAACAACTAAGGGCGAGAGTCGAAGCCGTTGAGGATCGTGCAAGTCGTCTCAAGTATCGGCCTCTGGGAATGTTGCTTGAGTGGACAGATCCGCCCTTCGCGGCGGGGCATTGGAATCCCGAGTTGATGAAATTTGCGGGGTGTCAAAATGCTTTCGGCACTCGTGGTGAGCGATCCGAGCAGATCGCTTGGCAAGATATCGCAAGGGTAGACCCCGAGTTCATTTATGTGGCTTGCTGTGGTTTTGATGCTGATCGAGGTAAACACGAAGTCGATGATTTGGAACAGCATCCTGTTTGGAATTCGCTGGCCGCAGTGAAAACTAACAACGTGTTTGTTGGCGACGGGTCAGCCCATTTCAATCGCCCGGGACCAAGACTGCTTGACGGGCTAGAGCACCTTGTTGGTTGCGTTGAGAGCTTGTGAGTCGACTAAGAGAGCTTGCATGACGATATCCTGCAGCGGAATTCGCCAGAGTCCCGTCACCATTTTGATTCTCAAGCCACTCGATATACAAAACGCCGTCGCAACATTGCTGTAACGGGCTGTTCTATCCATCGTGTTAGTAAGATCGCCAGCGAGAACGAGAATGCGATTGCGATCGCAAAACAAACCAACGGTGGAATCCCAACGGCGTCGAAACGATGAATCAGCACGCTGCCGAGATTGTTGTGGCAAAGGTAAAGTGCGTAGGAGATCGTGCTGACGAATACAAGTGGTTTGAAACGCAATGGTGGCACGCGACCGTAGGCACATGCGGTCACCAATCCGATGATCAGCAGGGTCGCTGCCGGGTTGTGCTTTCCGTGGTCAATGCTGTGAAAGACAAACATGGACACGGTAACACCAGCGATATTCGCCCAGAGCATGCCGGTTTTGGTTTTGATCATGTAAAGGCAAAAGCCGATCGAAAACAATGGCACAAAATCAAGGAGCAAAAACGCCCTTAAAGTCGAAGCAACCTGATAGGTCGTCGTAGCTTTCTCGTCGGCTGTCATTGCGTCGAGCCAAGGGCAGACCGCATAGCTGATCAGTAGCAAGGTGCCCCATCCGATCATGTAACGCCGCAACGCCCCGATCTTGAACATGGTGACAAGCAATAGATAAAACATCATTTCGACTTGCAAAGTCCACATGACTGGGTCGAAGCATTCGAATCCAAGTACACGCGGCATCAGTGTGAAGTTCGCAAAAAGCTGTGGCGCTTCAACGGCTTGATGCATCGGATCCATTTGCAAGATCCAGACATTCGCACCGATCGCCAGCATAAACAACGGTACAATTCGGATCAGTCTTGCCGAGACGAACGCGCCTGGCTTGCCTCGACGAAGCAGTGACATGCTGTTTACGAAGCCGGACAGGATGAAGAACATCTCGACTCCATAGGAGCCAAATGGCCAGCGAAATCCGAGCGGTGTGCTGTAGCCAAATTTTTCCGCGTAAACCCAGGTGAAGTGGAAGAGCACTAGATTGATCGCGGCAATCGCTCGTAAGGCATCCAGTTCAAGGATTCGCTTGGTCTTGGTCGTCACACTGGATGACGCGTTTTCGCTCGCGGCAGCAGTTTCAGAGATGGCGACGTTCGGCTGGGCAACAAGAGCTGACAATGGTGAGCCTTGAATTCTAGATTCGGTGCGATATTCGACTTGAAGTGCTTCGAAGCATGCCAGAATAGTTGTCCCAGACCTCCATCCAAAGCCTAGGTTGGGATCTTGGCATTGTCCTGGATCTTGTTGGTGAATTAGGACATTGGTAGGGTTGAAAAGGTGTGTTGCTTTTTCGCAACAATCGATTCGCGGACGTGTTGTGACAATTATTCAAGCTAAGTGAGGGTCAATTGCTGACCAACCGCAACTACGTGTCTCTGCTTGCCGTTCAGTTCTTTGGTGCGATGAACGACAACGTCTTGAAGGGCGTTTTGACGTTCATGGTCATTGATGGCGTTTGGAGCGGTCACTTGGGACCGGGGGGCCAGGCCATCATTGGAGTCTGTTTCACCCTGCCCTTCATTGCTTTGTCAGGTTACGCGGGGCAGATTGCCGATCGATTTAGCAAGCAAACTTTGACGCGTTGGCTTAAGTGGAGTGAAGTGCCGATCGCCGTCACGGCGGGATTTGGGTTCGCGATCGGCAGTCTGTGGATCACGCTTTTCGCGTTGATACTTCTGACATGTCAGAGTGCCTTCTTTGGGCCCGCGAAGTACGGGATGATTCCCGAACTTGTGCCACCTCAATTGCTCTCTAAAGCCAACGGGACGATCAACATGATGACCAACCTGGCGGTGATCATAGGGACGCTGATCGCAGGATCGGTGAGTGATCGATTTTGGCCACAGAACGGCGCTCCGGGCTGGGGTTCGTTGCCTCTCATTGCGATGACGATCATTGCCGTGTTGGGTCTGGTTTCGGCCCAAACACTTCAACGAGTGCAAGGTGGTGATCGCAATATCAGGTGGCAACTCAACCCGTTTAAGACCTACATCGAAACGATCATCGCGATGTCCATGACAAGACTCTTGATGGTAATGATGGCGTGGGGCTTCTTCTACCTGTTAGCGGGGATCGCTCTATTCATCATTCCCGAGTACACAACCGTCATGAAGATTGATCGGACGGCAGCCAGTGTATTGATGGGAGTTTTGGGTATTTCAGTGGGTGTTGGTTGTGCGCTGGCCGGTTGGATTAGCGGAGACTCAATTCGTCCCAGAATGGTCGTCTTTGGAGCGGTGGGGCTTACGCTTTTCTTTGCGTTGCTCGGGTTGGTTGATCCTCCAATCATCAATGGGAATTCGATGCGTGCGGTGGCGACATCCAATGTGAGCTGGTTCATCTTTGGAGCAGGCGTGTCGGCTGGGTTCTACATCGTTCCGCTCCAAGCCTTGCTCCAACAGCTTTCACCCAAGGACGCTCGTGGGCGATTTCTTGGAACGGCGAACGCCGTTTCGTTTGCATCCATGACGCTAGCGGCTGCCGTTTACTATGCCGGAGCTAGCTTCTTTATTGATGCCCCACATCGTTTCTTTGTGGTCAATGCGTTCTTG
>JBCCKZ010000637.1:0-3872 GCA_039027135.1 Planctomycetota bacterium | reverse complement strand
GCAATTTTGCTGGGGAATCGAGGGAAGAAAATAGCCGGGTTTCCTACGATATCCGTGAAACCTTCAATCGACACGAAATCGAAAACTCATGCCCGTCCGCATCGATGCCCTGGAACTTGCCGAAGTCTTATCCCACACGCCGCCTGACCAAAATGTGATGCTGGTCGGCCGTCACGGAATTGGTAAATCCGAAATCGTCCGCGATCACTACACCGCCGCTGGTCTGACCGTCGTCCCGTTTTTCTTGGGCCAGATGTCTGATCCGGGCGATCTGATCGGATTGATGCACAAAAACGAGGAAACCGGGCGAAGCGAATTCCTGCCCCCCGCATGGTGGCCCGAGCCCGATCGCCCGGTCGCTCTTTTCCTCGATGAGCTCAACCGTGCCCGCCCAGAGGTGCTGCAGTCGGTCATGGAATTGGCGCTCAACAAGACACTGGTTGGCCGCCAGCTTCCCAAAGGCAGCGTGATCGTCTCAGCGGTCAACTCGGGAGACGAATACCAGTTGACCGATCTCGACCCGGCCTTGGTCAGCCGTTTCAATCTCTACGAGTTTGTTCCCACGGTGGACGACTGGCTGGTTTGGGCCGCCGAACATTCGATTGACCAACGGGTCATCGATTTCATTACCGACCAACCCCACTGGCTCGATGGAGCCGCAGACGATCAAGCCGCAACCAATGCCGCTTACGGCAGCGATCTGAACAAGACGCCAGACCGCCGCGGTTGGGCCAGGGTCGCTCGGATGATCACTTCCGTCGACGATCCCGCCGAGATACATATCAAAATGATCGCTGGTATCGTTGGAACATCAGCCGCCAACGCTTTTCGTAAATCTTTGCGAGCTCTCATTCCGGTATCCGCAACCGAAGTACTGTTGGATTTCAACAAGCATCGAAAGGTCATTGCCAATCTTTCAGTGCAACAATTGACCATGCTCAACGACCACCTGGTTCGATGGCCCGACGGCTCACGAAAGCCTGCCGAACTAAAGAAAGCGTGCACCGGACTAAAGTCCTACATCACGCTGATGCAAAAACAAAAACTCAACGAAGTCGTTGCTCATTTGGTATCGCTCCTTGAAAAACCAAGATCATCGGCCGCGATGGGTATGGTGGCTGGCGATATCGAGCTTACCAAGATGATCACCGACTACATGTCCGAAATCTCCATCGGATGAACAAGCGAAGCTTTCGCCGACAATCGGCAGCCGAACGTTTATCGTCGATCGCGGAAGGCTGGTATCTAACCGAGCCGGTTTTGTTTGCCGCGTGGACAACGCACGACAAGGTTGCCGCCAATGGCTTGAAGACCATTCGCAGTGGTAATGGCAAGGTGTCCTACAACCCCACGTTCATTGAATCAATGGACCGCGGCACGCTCGAAACCGTCCTCAAGTTTGAGACACTGAGGATCCTATTGGGCCATCCGTACCTGCGTCGCAAGCCCTCGGCGGAGATCGCCTACGCAGCAAGCAACGTGAGCATTCAAGAGATGCTGCGTAGTGATTTGCCTATCCCTCTGGCAAACGAGTTGCTCCAGGGGGAAGAAGATGAGATTAACAGCCGTTCTTTTGAATTCTACTACCAACGTTTGTCCGAACAGCAGACCGACACCGAAGAATCAGAAAACGAAGCGTCGGCGAACGAAGAGATCGGTAGTGATCAAACGTCAACGAGCAACGCCGAGCAAGAAGAATCTTCAGACTCGGATGATGAAGAACGGACTCCCGAGGACACTTCCCATGATTCGGCCGATAATCATGAAGGATCCGCTAGCGATTCTCGTGAGGACGAAGCGTCACTCGATAACTATGCCGATCCTTCGAAAGTGGGCATGGAGAACGCTTGCCAATGGGAGCAAGACGATCTCCAACGTGAAGAAATCCGGGATGTCATCGCGGATGCCGCTGCCGCTGAGAATTGGGGCACGCTTCCTGGAAGTGTTCGGCAAGAACTCGTGGCCTCAATCCGCGTCAAACTCGATTACCGCAGTGTGCTCAGGCGTTTTCGACAGAGCATCCAATCGGTGGATCGTCGCCTGACACGAATGCGCCCATCGAGGCGATACGGTTTTGAGATGATGGGTAGTCGATACGCGGCGTCGAGTTCACTTTTAATGGCAATCGACGTATCCGGATCAATGTCGCACGAGGACATCGAGATGGGGCTAGGAGTCGTGCAGCGTTTCTTTCGTCACTCAGTGCCGACGATTGACGTTTTATTCTTTGACACTGAGATCCAGGGCGAAGTCTTGAAGCTAAAACGCCGGCGACCGAGCTACACGATCACCGGTCGCGGCGGAACATCGTTTGACCCACTGATGCGATACATTGAATCGCACCCGAGCTACGACGGCTTGATCATTTTCACGGATGGCTATGCCCCCGTCCCCAAGCCACCATCGAACCGACGCACGCGTGTCCTGTGGATGTTCCGGGATGAAGAGGCTCACGAGAAGCAAGCGAACAACTTTGCATCGATTGGCAAGTCAGTGTTTTTGAAGAGCTAAGTGAGGCGTAGACGGGGTCGCTGCGCGAAAATGATGACTAAGATAAAGAACAGAGGTGATTGATCAGCTGGATCAGCGAGCGAATCCGATGGAGGGAAGCCAAGATCTGTGTTTGCCCGGCCCCTTCGTTCGCAAGCTCACATCCGGGTCACGGCTCACTTAGGCAATGAGGCTGCCCTCCCAAAGCATGTCTCTATCGCATTTTTGCCAACGCGAGCTTAGCGAGAAACTCGTTGTAGACGTTGTGCTTGCCGTAGTTGGGGTTGCCGTCGACTCCCATGCGGACAATGACCAAGTCCCACTCGGGGACGACACATAAAACATTGTGATGAAGTCCGCTGGCGTAGAACGTCGTTGGTGGCGCGAGCGGCATGCCCGATTCACCGCCCGCCAGCCACCAGTTGAATCCATAGCTTCCGCTCCCGCGGACGTTGGCACGGTCGCCGTCAAAAACCGGTGTGTTTCCGGAAACTTGTGTTGACGTTGCCAGTGAGATCCATTCCTCGGGAATGACCTGCTCTGACTTCCACCTTCCATTGGCCATCATCAATAAGCCGAACCTGGCTAGTTGGCGAGCACTCAAATGAATGTTGGTGCAGCCGTTGTTTATCGCGACGCCGTCCACTTCACCCTCCATCTTCCACTCAACATCGCCCATTCGAATCGGTGTAAACACTTGACGCTCGAGGTATTCAACGAGTGGCTCTCCAGCGATACGAGTGAGCACTCGGCCGAACATCATTTGAGCCTCGTCCCAATAGGCGAAATGAGAGCCAGGCGAAAACATCGGGTCTTCGGGTTTGTAGGGTGTCCATGACCAATCGCTGTTCTCATCGTTCCAGCGACTTCGACCCTCGGCACTGTATCCCGACGTCATCGAAGCAAAGTGAGACAAGCGAACGTCGGGGTAAAACTCTGACAATTCGGGTTCATGATCGGCAGCAATCGTATCAAGCGAACACTTGCCCTCATCAATCAGCAAACCCAGCGCCGTGCTGGTAAACGACTTGCTACACGACCAAATATTGTGAACGTTGTCCACCGAATCGCCTTCGAAGATGACTCGACCACGATGCAGTACCATCGTCTCGCTCAGGCCATCTTCGTTGCAATGTGAGAGCAAGTATTCCATCGCCGCATCAAACTTCGCGTCATCAAATCCCTCTGCAGACGGCGTCGACAATGAGAAGTCTTTCTCAGGGAAATCGGTAGGCAAATCAACCGCATCCATGATGGGGCTCGGCTCTTCGATCTTGCCGGGACGCCATGCAATATCGTTTGACAGGGCAAACTGATCGAACGTGAAGCCGTCCTCCCGCATGGAGAATGAAAGCGTGTGACGGCCCGGTGTTTCGATGTCG
>JBCCKZ010000636.1:0-3882 GCA_039027135.1 Planctomycetota bacterium | reverse complement strand
CCCGTATTCACCTTCGCAAACAACAACACGCCCGTCGCCGCGGTATTTCTCGGTGTCTTTCGCAAAACGTTGTCTCGAATGCTCAAAGAGAAAGCCTCAGGACCATCGTAATAATCCGAACGACCGGGTGGGCATCGATGAGTTCTGGACGTCTAATGTGTCGATCGATAGATGCCATTCGAGCGAGTCATGGCACTTGACGATGTCGAATCAAACTTTCTCTCTTTCGACACCATTGGATTCGTGCACGGATGCTCGACCTCAACGGACTTGAATTATTTTCCCGACGCGACTTTGTGAAGTTCGCGGGCCTTGCTGGAGCACTCCCTTTTGGTTTGGGAGGCGGTGAGCCAGAAATTCCTGCGCAACCGCTAAAGCCTGTTTACGACAAAAGGTTTCCCACGCTAGTCGCGATCGTTCGAGCGCAAATCAATGCACTATGGTGCAATCAACCCGGCGACGATGCCTGCCAGGTCGCCAAGGAAATCCTCAATTATGCGAGGTATTTGCCAAAGCGATTGCAACACGGATTCGCGGTCTCGCTGCTATGGCTTGATGTCTACAGCATCAAACACATGCACCACCGCTTAAAGAATCTCTCCTCTCGTGAGATCTACCAACTATTGAACCAGGGGGAATACGGTCGTCGCTCTCACGATCCTCCGATCATTCATTGGTCTGAAGATCATCTTTTGCATACGGCCGTTACTGGTATCACGATGCTGGGCCGTCTGGTGATTCACTCACGAGCCCCCGCTCGTAAACTGATTGGGCTCAATTGGTCAGACCAATGCGGCAACCCCGACAACCTTGTCAGCGTAGGAGCACCGCCTCAAGCCGATCTTTCATCCCATTACGACGTTGTCATCGTTGGAAGCGGTGCCGGCGGCGCGACCGTGGCTAATCGCCTGACGTCAATCGGCAAACGAGTTCTAGTGATTGATACCGGTGACTGGGTCAGCCCAGACGCACTCATCCAAAAAGAAGAGCAACCCGATGGATCGGTGCGACTGAGCCCACCAAGAAGTGATGAAGTGCTGTATCGCCTTTACAAGGACGGTGCTGGTCAGATTGCCGGCGGGCTCGGAAAAGTAAGCAGCAAACTTGACTTGATGATTCCGTCGAAACGCAAAAAAATCCCCGCGATTCAAACAATCAACGTTGCACAGGCAGAAGTGTTCGGCGGCGGTCCCTATGTAAACAACGCGATCCATCTTCCCATGCGAGCCGAGGCCTACGACAAATGGGCCGACCAACAACCGGCAAACACGCCCTACGAACAGTTCTCCGAACTGATGAATTCCATTTGCAATGAACTGGGCGTCAACACAGCAGTGACCGAGACTCAAGTCAGTGACCGTAGCATACGATTCGCTGAAGGCTGCCGAGAGCTTGGTGAAGAAGTCCAACCGCTGCCCGTAGCCATCCGCCAAGACTGTTTGGGTTGTGGAAGCGACAACAGTGTCGACAGCTTCGGTGATCACATCGGCGGCGTGCATCCCTATTCGCCTTACGGAGCCAATGGATTCCTAACTCAGGCGATGCATAATCCTGAGCCCATGCGGACTAGCTATCGCACGACGGCATCAAGATTGCGTATCGGCCGAAACGATTCGGGCGAACTCAAGGTTCATGGACTCGATGTGTCAAGATGTGAAGAAGATGGAAGAATAACCCGCAGTACAGTCACCGCCGACGACTACGTGGTTGCGGCGGGCGTCGGCGCGTCTTCCAAGCTTCTCGCACAAAGCTACCAGCGAGCCGGCTTAAGAAATCGGGCAATCGGACGTGATCTAACCGCGAACGTAGGAACGGCAATTTATGCGATGTTCGACAAACCGATTTGGCCATCGTCGTCGGGTCGCCCCGAACCTGGCGTAACCCAGTGCTATCTCGTCGATCGACGCTATATCGAAGAGGACGGCAAAATGGTTGAGGAACCAGCTCTAGAAAATTGGTTTCACTTCCCCGGAACGGTCGCATTGGCTCTCAACGGATGGTTCAAGGACTTCGCTTGTGTGATGCGAAAGTTCAACCACTTATCAATGTCTGGAATCGTTGTTCCCACAGCACCGCGTTCATGTAACTATGTCGACTCTTGTGGGGGATTTCACCTGAAGTTCGACCGGGCCGAATTTGAACTTCTGCTAAGAGGCATGCGTCGCGTCGCCCGCATCTACTTTGCCGCAGCCAAACCGGATGATCTGGTTACGCTTTATCTTCCCACGAAACAACCTTTGCTACGCAACGGCCGCCCACTCCGTATTCGCACAATGGAAGATTTTGAGTGGGCGTTATGCCAAATCCGACGGCGTGGGCCAGCTTTCGTCAACCTGCTGACAACGCATCCTCAGGGCGGATCAGCACTCGGCAAAGTCACCGACACGACCTCTTTCCGAGCTTTGACCGAGCAAGGCGAATCGATCGATAACCTGACGATCGCCGACGCTTCGGTGTTCCCGCGTGGATGCGAAATCAATCCTCAACTGACGCTCAAGGCCTTGGCCACCATGGCCGCCCAACCCATCATCAACGCTGCTGAGCAGAACGAAACGGAGCTCGCCAGCTAGCTCCCAGAGCTGCGTCATCAAGATGAACGCCCGCTTCAACATGGCCAAGATGATTTTGAAGTGGATTGTCGGGAACGACGTCCAATGCCTCACTGGCAATGAACCCTACATGGCCATCCTCGAATAGAACGTTTATCCCCGAACCATCATGGGGTGCCGCGTAAGAACTCACATCGGGATGGTCAGCCAACACGGCAAATGACGATCTCCCCTCCAATCGCGGTGTCAGTCGTTCTTCGTTTTGCATCACACCCAGGTTGTAAGCATAGTGACCGCCAACTCGGCGATGGTACCGCTTCAACTCATCTGCGGACGCCCCTCGCAATTGATCCAGCGTGGGCACTCGATTGACCAAAGTAAAAGGCGTGTTCACGCTTTCAACGTTGACATCCAACGAGGGGCACCAACGCTGCAGGTTCGAATCCAATACTCCGGCACCCGCCAATCGTACTGCATATACACCTGCGAAGGCTTCGGGTCCCGAACTACTAACCGCCGGAACTTCCCCGCGGGTGTCCGCGCTCGCATATTGGAAAATCGCAACGCCAAGCTGGCGTAGCTGGTCTTGGCAGGCCACCCTCCGAGCCATGGAACGCCATTGCAACAAAGAAGGAAGAAGAATGGCCAAAACACCGGCCGTTGCCAGCGCCAACATTCCCACGTCCAACCAACGCCAACCAGGCGTCGCGGACGGTCGAATCTCGGGCGTCATGCTCGGCGAGACGACCGGCTGACCAGCAGGCTCGATATTTGCTATCTCGGATTCGTGCTGGTCAATGAAGTCGAGCGTCGAATTCAACAGACCGGCTGGCGGAAACTCTGCAGCTCGAGGCTCAGGAAGCACCTGGTCTAGCTTTTGCTCCAATTCAGCCAGCTCTCGCCGAAGCTCACTATCCTGGGCCAGACGCTCTTCGATCACACGCATTTCGTGTGCATCTAAAGATCCCAGTAAATAGCCGATGAGATCGACGTCCATTTGACCTTCTTGTGCGAGCCGCGACCCACATTCTGACCACCAGAAATTTGCCCGCGATGCTTGTTTTACGGCAAAAGAGACCTGGAGGTTCACCAAAACCATCGCAACGCAGCGGGCCTTGCTGCAATTCACAAGCGCCGCGTCACGTCTCTCGAAGTGGATCTAGCCCGGCGAAGGGATATCTCGACGATCAATCGAAGCCTAGCAGCGTTTGCTCTATTCCCGCAAAACTCATCGCGAGAGAGCATCGACTCAGTCTTCCTCAGCCGGGTGGTGGCTTTCTTCCCACATCACCGTCATTCGATTGATGGCCGCATGAAGCCTGCTTTTCACGGT
>JBCCKZ010000635.1:0-3883 GCA_039027135.1 Planctomycetota bacterium | reverse complement strand
AGGCCCTCCCACAACTTCATTACCTCCGCTTCCTCCGCCTTAGCCAAATCGGTTGGCGTGGGAAAACGGCTGATGAAGCGTTCGAAATAGGGAAGGACTGTTGCCACCTGAGTTTGCTGCAACATGATCTCGCTGATCCAGACGCGGTAGGGTTGTGGATCCCTTCGCCACGGCAAATCTCGTTGCTCAGTTGCAAACCAATGCACCAGAGAATCGCGCAAGCCCTCCAGCTCATCCTTCAAGAGACTCAATCGATCAACCGTCCTTGAGCGGTTTGAGCTGTAGTTCCAACGTTTGATTTTCATCGTTGCGTTGATACTGTATCTCGACGGTATCCCCGACCATTTTAGTGCGGATCACGCTCACCAAATCACCAAAGTCCTCGACGGTCTCCCCATCGATCGCTGTGATGACATCCAAGGGTTGCATACCCGCTTCGGCCGCCGCACCGCCTGCGTTGACCGAGGTAATCACGCAAGGCGATCGATTGGAATTGCATGACACGCCGAGAAAACCGCCCTGCCGGTGATCGAGAATGATCGAAGGATGACTCTCAACTAGGCTGGTAACGTCGGTTTCGGTTAGGCCGGTGCCCATGAGTGTTAGTGAGGACCTGATTGGCACCTTCTTGAGCCACTGAAGGTGCTCTTGGTTCAACTTGGTATAGCGGAACTCCAACTTGATGATGGGCCGCTCACGCTGGCTTAAAAGCTCAACCGCTTGCGGAGTGAGTTCCGCGTCGACCAAAATCAAACCCGAGATTCGATCAACCTTAGCGATCTCGCTGATGATTTCATCACGGCAGGCTTCGCCTTCAAGACGAAAGTAAGCCACGTCACGAAGCCAACGAATCCATCCAACCACTTCGCTGTCAATCTTGGATTCAGAGGTCAGCGAGAGCACCCTTGGTGGAAGCCTCCCCATGCTGATGCTGGTTTGATTCTGGATCGTGAGGTTGGTTCGACGAATCGGGATATTCGCCCGACGCAATTGATCCTCCGCCACGGCAGCTCGACGAGCTTTGATATCGAGAACCGCGTCGGCGGCGGCTGAAGCAATCCGCCCGCTTCCAGCCATCAAACGAGTCAGTCCAAGCCAAGCGCCCCCATCATTTCCCGGCGACGAGTTGATCCCGACACGCGCGATGATTTCGATTGCACGCTCCGTCGTCTCCAATTCACCAGAATCAAGGCACTCTAACAGCGGTCCGACTGCCAACTGGTCCATACTCACGAGCTTCTTTTGGCTTCGGTCTCGTACTCGATAATTGTCGCTGGAAAGGCCTAGGATCAGTTCCCCGAGCTTATCAGCGTCAGAGTCCGTTGCTTGGACACCAGTGTTAAACCGCGTGTTCTTTGAATCCACTGAATCAGCCAAATCAGCGGTCTCACCAATCTCGGGAGGCTCCACAGCATGAATTGCGGCGAAGCCGATCATCGAATACAGGCTCATCAAAGTGAGCAAACGAATACGACGAGAGTCAGGAAGGTTCACAGATAGAAGAAGCTGGTAACGATTGGACCGCGGAAACACCGTTGATGGCATCTTAACAGGTTCGAAAAGTCGTACTAATCTCAGAAGGCCTTCACCGGGCAAGACGATCGCTTCATCGGACTCCGATGGCCCTCTTTGAGAGCATTTTCGGGAGAAGTTGGGGAGGAAAGTCCGGGCTCCGTAGGACAGGATGGTCGATAACGTCGACCGGCCGTGAGGCTAGGGAAAGTGCAACAGAAAGCAAACCGCCGAACGGTCGCCGGCAAACACTGCCGGCGATGCGTGGTAAGGGTGAAACGGTGCGGTAAGAGCGCACCAGCGACCGGGGTGACTCGGTCGGCTTGGTAAACCCCATCCGGAGCTAGACCAAACAGAATTCCACGATGCGGTCCGCATCAACGAGGATTCGGGTAGGTCGCGTTAGATAAATGGTCGTCCGCCGCGTCTTTTGACCGGTGACAGAACCCGGCTTACCAGCCCGGTGAAGGCATTTTTGGCAGGCAATGACCTATGCCATCCAGTCGTACCGCGCTTTCAGGGCCGCAAAGATGGTTTCGCAGAGCTTTTGTAAGCGAACCGGTTTGCTGAGCACCTCGAACGCGTCGGCCGCTTCAGCCTCACGGCGAATCGATTCGTCTAACTGGCCACTCAGAAGCACGCAGGGTAGTTGTCGCCCGCTCTGGTGAACGTGCCTTAGCACGGAAAGCCCGTCCAATCGGGGCATGTTGAAGTCGACAACGGCAAGATGCAGCTGCGAGGATTCGATCAACTCGATTGCTTCGGCGCCATCGGACGCATCCACCACCTCGAGGCCTCGACGTCGCAGACCTTCACCGACCGCCTCTCGAAAAGCGGCATCGTCGTCGCTCAGAAGTAAATGCGGGATCCACATCGTTTTGACGAAAGTTCGTTCGACGGGGTGTCAACTTGACAGTCTTCGCAGGACTATCATGGTGATTGCAACCCCAATGCCATTCAAGGTCGGAAACGTGACAGCCTTGCCCCCCACGCAACAAAACGCCTCAAACGACGCTCGCCCGTCACCGTCGGGCGACCAAACCGCCGTTAGTGATCTGGCTAAACGAGTCATCGGAAATGTCGAAAAGGCGATCGTTGGTAAACGAAAACAGCTGGTCCTATCGATGGTCTGCTGGCTTTCGGGCGGACATGTCCTGTTGGAGGACGTTCCCGGGGTCGCCAAAACCATGCTCACTCGAGCACTGGCTCGCAGCGTAGGCTGTGTCTTCAAGCGAATTCAGTGCACGCCTGATTTGTTACCCACCGACGTCACCGGTACGTCAATTTTCAACCAAAAGACCGCGGAATTTGAGTTCCGCCCGGGGCCAGTATTCACCCAGATCCTGTTGGCCGATGAAATTAATCGTGCCACGCCGAGAACCCAGGCATCGCTACTCGAAGCAATGGCCGAAAGCCGGGTCACGGTTGATGGCCATACTCATCCGCTCGAAGCACCCTTCATTGTTATCGCGACGCAGAACCCGGTCGATCACGAAGGCACATTTCCGTTGCCTGAAGCACAGCTCGACCGATTCATGATGAAGTTCTCGCTGGGCTACCCTTCTATGGAAGAGGAGTTTCGCATGTTGGAGCTCCTATCCATGCAGCATCCCGTCGATACGCTTGAACCGGTGGCAACCGCCGAAGAGATCGTCGCTGCACAGCAATCGATCAAACAGGTCCACGTCGATGCCAAGCTTCGAGGCTATTTGTTGCAGATCGTCAATCAAACCCGACACCATGCAGATCTCGCATTAGGTGGATCACCACGAGCGACCATTGCCCTCTATCGGTGTAGCCAAGCGATGGCAGCCATTCGAGGACGATCCTATGTGACGCCCGACGACATCCAAAAGCTGATTCCTCCAGTCATGAATCATCGGGTAATCCTGAGGCCGGAAGCAAGGCTTCGGAAAGTAACAACGGACGTCGTGTTACAGCAGGTCACGTCCCAAGTCGCCGTGCCCAAGATTGAGGCTTGAGCGATGCTCGTCTACGGCTCACGCATGTATTTCAAATCACATGTGGTCAAACACTATGGCATATGCGAGCAATGTGGGAGTCTTACAAAGCTGCGAAGTTACCGTGGACAAAAGTTTGGACACTTGTATTTCATTCCCATCCTACCGATGGGTTCAAAGAGTCAAATCCTTGACGAGTGCTCCCAATGCGACATGGGAACGCATCTCCCTCTCGACCAGGCGGAACCTGCCATTGAAAAGATGCAGGCCGAATTCAAACAGTGGATCGAAAAAATCCAAGAAGGCACCACCGAAGTCACACCGGAAGGCTCTAACGAGTCGGTCAATATCGGATTGATGATCGCGGACTCCGCCGCAAGTCTTTATCGAATGAACCAGCTAAGCAGCTT
>JBCCKZ010000634.1:0-3885 GCA_039027135.1 Planctomycetota bacterium | reverse complement strand
GGCGAACGATTCGACGGCCTCACGGTTGTCGAGTTCACCACCGATGATGCCGCCCGAGTTCTGGCCAGCGACCAGGATGTCATCCCCTTCCTCTCCAAGAATGACATCGCTACCAGAGGTGCCTTCGATTTGATCATCGCCTGCACCACCGAAGATCTGATCGCTTCCGCCGCCACCTCGGATCAGATCATTTCCGATATCACCCTTAATGAAGTCATGCCCACCATCTCCCACGATGTAGTCATTGTCGGGTCCTCCGTCGATGGAATCATTTCCCGGCCCGCCTGAGATTCGATCCCGGGATGACTCCGGATACTCAACTCCTGGGATCCGCCAAGCTTCTCCATCTCGCAGATTCTCAATCAGCTCAAAACTACGCCCGTTCGCCGAATACGCCAGATCAGAATCTCCATCGTGGTCTGAGTCGTGAACGACTAGGTAGCGGGAACCAATCGTGCTGTAGTTTGCCGGTACCGCAAAGACCTGATCATTCGCAAGCCCCGGAAACAACAGGGAGCTGCCGCGGGGATTTGAATTGGTAAGGAAGATATCCGGGTTGCCGTCACCATTGAAATCACTTGTCGCCAGCGACCAGACCTGTGAGGGATTGGATAGAATATGTTCATACTCAACCTTAAATCCCCCGGTCAAAGCATCCTCCTCAATGACCTGCAGGTAGAACTTGCGGACGCCGTCTTCATTAAGCTCGCGTACTGAAGCGATCTCGATGACATCGTCGCCATCGAAATCCCCGAAAGCTTGGGTGGTCGGGGACTGCAGATCTGGAAGCGTTACCGGTAGCGACGGCTCGGGGACGCCGGTGCCATTGTTGACATAGAGTCGACCTCCGAGGATCAGGTCATCAGCCCCATCGCCATTGAAATCAAAAGAGGCCTCCGCACCCATAGGCACCGGACCGACCTCATGCCGTGTTTCAGTGAAAGAGCCATCGGGCTGTTGCGTCCACAAGGACATGTACTTTGGAGGATTGCGATGGTTATTGTTATCCTTTGCAAGGAAGCTGAAATCGAGACGCCCGTCGCTATTCACGTCTCGAATCGAGATCCTGTCAAACGATTCATGAAAGTGTGGATTATCAAAGACAATAGGATCATCGAAGGTTCCCATGCCATCACCGCGTCGGATGATGACTTGCCCACCGACATTTTGGGATTGTCCATGGGATCCAACGTAATAGCTGATGATGTCATGACTTCCATCTCGATCGATGTCCATAAGCTGCATGCTTTGAATGCCTCGATAGCCACCACGGACGTCTTCCAAGACATACTCCTGAGGATCACTGAAACTGCCTTCGCCCTGATTCATGAGAACATAGGCAAACGCACCTGCACTCGTATTTCGAATGCCCTGCAACTTCGTTCGTGCGGTGACGATATCAACGTCACCATCATGATCAAGGTCGGCCAAATCCAGACCTTCGTATTGCGTCCCTCCGGCCTTGTCTTCAGTGATCGTGATCTTTACCGGGGCGCTAATTCCGCCAGCCGGATCGGCCATTGCGATGCTGATTGAGTTTCCGATTAAGACATTCCCTCCATGATCCATCGCAAGATCATTCAGTCCGTCGCCATTCAAGTCCGCGATCTTGATATCCGTCACCGCATGGATTGGCTGTTCCGCCAACATCGTTGTCGCATCGACAAAACCTCCTGTGCCGTTGTTCAGAAGTACTTTTAAAAACTTATTTGGAGATCCAAAGTTCCCTGAAACAACGAGATCGATCAAACCATCATTGTTGATATCTCCCAAACCCAATGCCCGTGACCCTATGCTGGGCATGGCTTCGTAGTAACTTTGGGTAAACGCACCATCTTCGCGTCCCAGATGAACTTCAATCCGTTCAGCAATTGTTGAGGAAACTGAGTTCACGATGTACGCCACATCCTCTATCCCATCCTTGTCAAAATCGGCATGTTCGATTTCACGAATGCCGCTTTCTGCGAACGGCTTCGAATCAAAGAACCACGTATCGGGCTCTCGAACTCGGTCATCACCAATCAGTTCATCATTACCCGAGCCACCAAATAGGCCGTCATCCCCACGCCCGCCGACGATGACATCATTCCCTTTGCCACCGTAAAGTCCGTCATCCCCTAGCCCGCCATAGATCTGGTCGTTCCCGTGACCATCTCCATTGCGTTGGTCTCCGTAGATGATGTCATTGCCGTCGTTGCCACGCAATGAATCTGTACCTCGTCCACCGAAAATGACGTCATCACCATCACCGCCGAGAAGATAGTCTTCTCCGTCGTCACCATAGATTGTGTCTGATCCATCGTTGCCGCGGATGGAGTCATCACCATCACCACCGCTGGAATAGTCATTCCCCGGACCAAGTTGGATACGATCATCGCCGCTCTCGCCGCGGACACGATCGTCGCCATCATCACCAGAAATGGTGTCGTTGCCATCACCGCCAATGATCACATCATTACCCGTGCCCCCGGTGATGGTGTCGTCGCCATCATTGCCTACAAGCGTGTCATCGCCGGAGTCTCCCGCAATGTTGTCAATGCCGGAACGTCCATCCACCACGTCGTTTCCGGCCCCGGCTTCGATCGCGTCGGAGCCGAGGCTGCCAACGATCGTGTCATCACCATCGCCTCCCGATAACACACTGGTACCTCCACCGCCCGCCAGCTTATCGCTGCCTCCCATCGCCTCGACGCGGAGGTGGCCTGTGTAACTGTCAGTGGCTTGGATCAAATCGTCGTGGTCCGTTCCCACGATGACCACCGTGTGAATACTCGAAGCGTCGTAGATGACTGAATTGCTATCTTCGATGTCCTTGTGGATTTTCTCGGTTTTGCTCCAGAGATTCTTTTTCTTCTTCGCGACCGTCACTCCAAGGCGTTGGTAGTTCGGTCCATCGACAATCACTTTGCCATCTTGAATGTCGATCGCCAGATCCACACCCGCCATCCCGAAGTGCTGCGAGGCTGCTGCTGAATCCCAGCCACTGATCGTTAGCACTCCGTCCTCAAGCTTGTGATCGAACAGGGGTTCTGGATCGACGTTAACCCTTTGGATTGATCCCCCGATAAGATCGTTAAGAAGACCTTCAACGTTGCCACTTCCCCCCAGAAAACGCAAACCAAGCACGTCGAGTAGGATCTCGCCACCACCCAAGTGTCCTAGGACTTCGTTGGCGTAGCGAATAGGACCAACCTCAACCGCTTTGAAGGCGCGGTTGGCTAGGTCTTCGATATCACTCAGCAATACGCCAAGGTCTTCGAGATGCTGTTCGAGCGAATCATCGTTACCTCGAATGAAGCCCTCCACGAACCCAAGCGGGTCGTCAAGAATCTGTTGTCCGCAAGCGATGACTGCGAAGTTATCTCGCGTAGCCGCCGCGAGCTGACATGCGATGATGTCGGCTCTGCGCTTCAGTTCTTCCTGGAAACCTACAAGCTCGTCTTCGATGTCTGAAACGCCTCCCTCTTCACCACGCCACAGGATGATCTCGCGATGTTCGCTGGCGAGGTGTCTGACGTGACCGGTCTCTTTGAATCCCGCATCAACATCGAGATCGAGCAGCAGCTTCAGTTCAGGAAAGACCCGCACGTTGTCCGGATTCGATAGGTCCTCCGCGCGAAGCTTCTCATCATCCAAAGAATCTTCTGGCTCTGAGAAGAAGAAATTGAGTTCTGGACCGATTGTGGCTGATCCCGTTCCTTCAACTAAATCGAGCGGACCAATTTCGCCATCAATGACTAAGTTTCCCTGGACGCCACCAAAGATCTCGACGTTTGACTCGATTTGTGATCCTTCGCTGACGTAGAATCCTGCAGTGTCGATTCCCAGAGTGACGTTGGCCTTAAATTCAGCGACTGGATTGGCAGTGATCTCATAGGTTCCATT
>JBCCKZ010000633.1:0-3894 GCA_039027135.1 Planctomycetota bacterium | reverse complement strand
GGCGAAGGCCAGCTTTCACCACTTGAGTGGACTTTGGTGCGAGGCGCAGTGCGTCGCAAAGGAGCCGAGCAAACGCCGGTTGCTTCGCTGGACTGGGCAACTGGATTCCATTCCTGGATGCCGGTCTCGTGCCTCCAGATGGGTAAATGGATGTTGTGGGAGTCGACCGAGCGTGAAATCGTGCACGAGTCACCGCCCGCATCACCCCCAAGATAAGAACTCACTTCAACCATCCGGAGTAATTCAATGCCTATCTCAAGTCGAATCGAACCCGCTCACATTCCACCTGGCGGATGGCTGAAGAATCAGGAACCGCCACGTGGTGTTCAAGAAGGTCATCATTTCGGAGTGGATTGTGTCGTCATTCGCTATAGCACTGACGTCGTCGGCGAAGGCCCGAACCTTCACGTCCATCCGTATGATGAAGTCTTCCATATCATTGAAGGACGCGCCGAGTTTACCGTTGGAAATCGCACGTTCGAGGCCACCGCTGGTTCGCTCGTTATCGGTCCAGCCAACGTGCCGCATGCTTACAAGAACCTTGGTCCAGGCCGCCTAGATTCCTTCGACATTCATTTGAACCGTGAGTGGATTCAATACGATCTCTCAAGGGAAGGTGAGAATTGGCATTCCTTGATATTTGATCACCGCTGTACGGTATCGAGCGATGAGAGATTTCGGGTGAGGAGCTCAGGTCCAGAAAAAAGCACTTGCCGGAAAGGCTGATGGAAGCCCAAGTTAGGATCGGCGACATTGACGGCTTCACATCCCATAGGAACGGGTGTGCCTCACAGCGATGCACGCCTGGGTCAATCCCTCTACCAGTGGGCTTCGGGACAGAGGCATCGCAATCGTTGGCAAGTTAAATCGCTCCTCTTGCAATTACTTCGGTAAACAGGCCCTAGGAGTGATGGAGCCCGGGGGAATACACCTTTGATACAACGGCGCTCGAATTCATGCCGGTTGTGTCCGGCGTGTTGACTTGGAAGCTTCCGGGTATAGATAACAGGACTGAACTCGGACCGGGTGAGAGTTTTCACGTCGGCGCGGATTCTTCTTCCGTCTCAAAGTGATGGAACCCACTGGCTATCTCCGTTCCTACGGCTAAACAACCTCATCAGGTGATATGAATCCTATGTCCTCTCCAAGTCTTGAAGACCTTCATCGGGCCGCCTGCCTAGCACGCATGAATGCCTATGCGCCTTACTCCAACTATCAGGTGGGCGCAGCCGTAGTGTTTCGCGGATCAGATCGGATTCATGCCGGATGCAATGTCGAAAATGCAAGTTACAGCGGGACCATGTGTGCGGAGCGGGTGGCGATTTTCAGTGCAGTCGCCACGGAGGGTGCCGGTGTCATTGACCGCCTAGTGCTGGTGACCGCTACTCCCTCCTCGCCTTGCGGACTTTGCCTTCAGGTCATTTCCGAATTCGCTGACGGGGAAACCAGAATCAGTTGTGGGGACGCGGAGACCATTGGCGAGGCTCTTCCCTTGTCCGAATATCTGCCCCGCCCGTTTAATGCCAGTGAATTGACAAAAACCTGATTCATTTTTGTTTCAACCGTGAGCGATTATCCCTCCTCGATCGTCTCCTTAAACCGTATCGGTGCCAAACCCCGACGCCAGTTCTTCCGGGTAGGAGGTGAGGTCTGAGACTGCCGTGTCAACTTTGATTCGCCCTTGGACTACGTTGATGTCCTGACGACAATACATTTGTGTTGCGAACGGAAGATCCGTTAGGAGAAAAAAGACGCTAGATCGTGCAATATGAAAAGACGGAGCACGCTTGCTTTTGAAGCAGAAACTATAATGGATCTAACGCTGATTTTCAGTTGCTAACAATGCCATTGCGAATGCGCGTGCAGACAAATTAACTGCAAAATCAACCATTTCACGCCTTGGATCCGCAACGGGTTATGACGGTTCTTCGTTCTTTAATGCTCTGTCTACCTCTGCTGGCTACCGTTTGGCTGTTACCAGAGCCACTGTGGTCACAAGAAGGCAAAGGCACAGATAAGGCCACACCGTCAGCGAAAATTGAGAACAGTCGCACAGGTGTCACTCTGGAGCTTGCGGAATTGCTTGACGAGTTGAGTGGCTCGGACGTTATCTTCATGGGCGAGAATCACGACAATGATTCAGGACACGAGTTTCAGATGCAGGTCATCGAGGGCTTGGTCAATGCTGGGCATTCGATCGCAATTAGCATGGAGCAGTTTGAGCGCGACGTACAAGGAGCTTTGAACGACTATCTGAGCGGAAGGATTATCGAGGATGAGTTTTTGAAGGCATCGAGGCCTTGGAGCAACTACCAAAAGCACTATCGACCCGTCATTGAGTTCGCAAAAGAAAATCGGGTGGATGTAATCGCGTCCAACGTTCCTCGTCGCATGGCATCCAAAGTATCACAGGGCGAAAGACCCGCAGTTGAAGATCAAGTCTTCCTACCACGGAAGAGGTTCACCGATAAAGATGCGTATTGGGATCGGTTCGAGCAGTCGATGGCTGGACACGGGGGCACCGATATGGACTCGATGATGGAACTCTATTTCGAATCACAGTGCTTGAAAGATGATGCGATGGCAGAGTCTATTTCTGATTTCCTGGCCGTCCATTCCCACCGAAGAACGATTGTGATTCATCTGTGCGGAAGCTTTCATTCAGACTACGGCCTGGGCACGGTCTCTCGCCTGTTAAAGCGGAGACCTCTGACCAGAGTGAGTGTCTTGACTATGGAGGCCACTGAAAACGAAGATGAAAAGGAAGTTCGGGCTGAACTACGAGAGCGTTCTCACTTTACTTTTTGGACAATTGAGAATGAGAGTGATGAGGAGCCAACGGAAGAAAGTGATGCCACATCGTAGTTGATTTTGGTTCAATGCTGCCTTCGGAATGGCTAGTAGGGCAGGGGCGTCAGTTGCAACGAGCTACTTAGCGAATCACTTTCAGGGTTGGTCAGTGTTTCCGCTGTCGGCAGTTGCTGTTTGCCAGCGAGAAATCAAAAGTAAAACACGTGAAACTGCTGCCCTTCCCAACGCTTGAAAGACATTAGCTGGTACCACGACGTGTCGATATGTCATGACGACTGCACCTAAACTGCAACCGGTCCGTTCCAGCCTACCACGCAAACCATGGTTGGCGTGAGTCATGCTCTGGTCGCCCGGAAAGTTCCATTCGGAATTGTCGGACTAACGTCGATTCTTAGGTCAGTTGCTTACCTTGACTGTGTTGGGATCGAGTAAGCACGTAGATTCCGCGCTCGCCATTCGAAACGAACGCCAGAACTCAATACATCTGATGAAGTCGAACGCCATCTCCGCTTAGCCAGTAGCCGCGGTGTCGCTGACAGTCATCGACTTACCAATGCCAATCAGTGATGATGCGATCGATTGAAGTGGTATCGGCGAACCAATCACCACCGATGGGACTTCCGAAAACCGAACGGTGTCTGACAAACGTATCACGACCTTCATCGCCCTGGATGTAATCCGTCTGCGTATCGTATCCGCCATCGAGGTAGTCATTGCCGTGGCCGCCGTAGAGTCGATCCCAGCCATCCCGTCCAAACAGGCGGTCATGTCCGTGTCCGCCGATGATGCGATCGGATCCGGCGCCACCGACTTTAATTCGCCCCGCGATCTGCTCTGGCGACCAGTACTTGATCAGATGTTTAACCACCTGTTCTCGAATCTCTGGCTGAAACATTTTGCCAACTAGAGCCCGGTGTTTTCGTCGCTCCAGAGAAATGCGATGAGCACTTACGGCTCGATAAACTCCACCGACTGCATTGCGATTAATCTCCCGATAAACGGTACTTCTGTGGCGACCAAGTGCTGATGCAATCTGTGCACGAGACTGACCGGCAGCCTGCATGCGAGATATCGTTTCACGTT
>JBCCKZ010000632.1:0-3895 GCA_039027135.1 Planctomycetota bacterium | reverse complement strand
TCGTATTCTTTCCAACCGATGATCGACTCTTCGACAAGCACCTCGGTGGTTGGTGATTGGTCCAATCCATTCCGGACCATCGCATCAAAGTCGTCTCGGTTGTAGGCGATTCCGCCACCTGACCCACCCATGGTGAAAGAGGGGCGGACGATAGCGGGCAGCCCCACATCATCCAAAACCGCTCGGGCGTCTTCGAGTGTCTTGACCACGAAGCCCTTGCAAACATCCAGGCCGATCTTTTCCATCGACAATTTGAATCGATCGCGGGCCTCCGCTTTATCGATCACATCGGCATCGGCACCGATCATCTCGACGCCATACTTCTCCAAGACACCATTGGCTTCCAAGTCCATGGCAGCATTCAGACCGGTCTGTCCTCCGAGAGTTGGCAAAAGCGCATCTGGCTTTTCAATCGCTATAACCTTCTCAAGCATCTGCCAGGTCAGGGGCTCGATGTAGGTTGAGTCAGCCGTTGCCGGGTCGGTCATGATGGTCGCAGGGTTACTGTTGACCAACACCACGCTGTAGCCCTCTTCGCGGAGTGCCTTACAAGCTTGGGTACCTGAATAATCGAACTCGCAAGCCTGACCAATCACAATCGGACCCGAGCCGATGATCATGATCTTGTTAATGTCTTCGCGTTTTGGCACGGATGGGCGCGGCAAAAAAGGGGGAAGAAGGGGTGGGTGGAACACTCCGCCACAAATTCCCAAGAGGATAGCAAGTCAATGGTCGACTTCGAAGGTGCCCAATGAGGTTCGATCTCTATCTCTTTGGACGACGTCGGCGCGTCAATCTTTGGCGGCAGCCTTGGAATCAGCCCAGGCCCCATAGAGAAACTGTACCGCGTCGTACGCCGCGTGAGCGATAATCGGCACTAGCAAGTCACCCGTCGCGTAGAACAGCCATCCAAAATAGACCCCCATCAACGTAGCCAGAACTGCGTAAAGATGAGTGATCCAGTGGACGAGACCGAAAAGAATGGCGGATAGCCCGATTGCGACGACGACCGGCGCGATGGCATCGGGCGCAATGCCGGGTTGAAGCTTGTAAACGTTGAGAATCGCCGACATTAGCCAACCGCGAAACAATAGCTCTTCTCCGATGCCAGCGCACAAGCTAATCACAACCATCTCGGCGGGCCCCAGCGAAAGCAGTGTCTTCATGGTGGGCGTATCGCCCAATCGCTCTAGCTCTCGAACCGACTCAAACGGCAGCCGCCGAATGACTGAGATCACGAGGAGCATTGGCACGGCCGCGAGGATTCCCCAGCCACAAGACTTCAAGACGGGTTGAGCAATATCCGCGACAGCCGCCCATTGGTTGATCTGGGGGAGCGAGGCTCGCGGATCGGGACCAATCAGCCATCCCAAAAACAGGGCGAGCGCCCCCAGGCTGACCTCAAAGAGAGCGGCCGATAGAAAAACCCGCTCTAAAGAGAAGGTATCTTCGTATTCAGATTCGTCGGGGTGCTCGTCCATCCTGATCATCATGAGAGAGTGGGGGATTTCCAGCAAGCGTGTGACGGAGAGTCACCGCGAGACGGGTCAGACCCTTGAATGGGTAAATCGCCAACAGGTAACCTGTAGATGAAACGCGGGGATACCGGACATCCGCGGATATCCTCTAAGAAGCTAACCCTCACTTTTTTGGGAAATATTGCCCGCTCTATGCATCAGTGCTTGATCAGTTTCGGAAGCAACCTAGGCGACCGAAGAGAGCGGTTGATCGCAGCGGCGCAGCAAGTCGTTCGGTGGGAATGTTGCGTGGACTTCGCGGCCAGCCGGCTCTTTGAGACACCACCGATCGGAGGTCCCGGCGGCCAAGAACCTTTTCTGAATGCCGTTGCCGCATTCAATACCGGAGCGCACGCCTCGGAGGTGCTGGGCCGATTGCAGTCGATCGAAGAAGAGCTCGGGCGACGTCGAGAAGTTCGCTGGGCAGCGAGATCGATTGATCTCGATGTGGTTTTGCACGGAGATCTCATTGGAGGGCACCAACATCTGGTTGTTCCCCACCCTCGATACACGGCTCGCACTTTTATCCTTACACCCGCCCTCGATGTGGCCGGACATTACCAGGACCCTCGATTCGGTTGGACCCTCAAGAAACTAAGCGAGCACCTTAGCATCGGCCAGCCTTCGCTGGCACTCAGTGGAGGATCATTCGGGCAACGACTGAAGCTAGCCAATGCAGTCAGTGAGAAATACGACATTTCCGTCATCGCTTCTGTGAACGATTTAGGAGCCGTAGCGCCAGATCGGCCTTGGATCCTGACGCGATTTGATGAGACCGAGTCAATGACCTCGGATTCCCCTTTGGACGCTGATTACATTCCAAGGCTTATCGTCCGGATTCAAGAAGACGACCCGAACGAACGTTGGCCAGCACCCCACCGAATTTGGCCAACCGGCGGCGTTTTCCCTGAATATGGACTCGAGCTGGGTGACTTCGACTGGGCCGTCGACGAAATCGCAGCCGCCTTGGATTCCATGAGATGCCCGTTAAATCCGGTCAGCCATGATGGCTTGTGGTGGCGAGGCAACCCTTAACGGCAACGTTTTGCAAAGATCGTCCCGACAAGGCCGCGGGACACTTTCGCCACAGGTAAAATCCGCTACCTTATTTCAGTGGCCATACATGGATTGTGGCACACCGGTGGTAGGTGTTCGCAGGATGCACTCAATTCTGATTCGGCAAGAGCCGATCAATCCTTACTTTGATTTCGGAAAGGGAATCGACTCGCATGGCTAAGTCCAAGTTGGAATACATTTGGCTCGATGGTTATCAGCCTACCCAGAGCCTCCGCGGAAAGACGAAGATCGTTGACGACTTCAGCGGAAAACTAGAAGATTGTGAGATGTGGTCCTTTGACGGCTCTTCCACTGAGCAAGCTGAGGGCAACAGCAGCGATTGTTTGCTAAAGCCAGTCTATGTGATTCCTGATCCCGGTCGCCTGGGTGATGGTTATCTTGTGATGTGCGAAGTGCTCAACGCTGATGGCACGCCTCACGAAACCAATGGTCGCGCGACGATTGATGATGACGACCACGACTTCTGGTTCGGTTTCGAGCAAGAGTACGTCATTCAAGATCCCGAAACAGGTCTACCCATTGGTTTCCCTGAGAACGGCTATCCCGGTCCCCAGGGTCCCTACTACTGCAGCGTCGGCGCAGGGAACGCCGTCGGTCGTGAGATTGTTGAGAAGCACCTCGAACTTTGTCTGCAAGCTGGCTTGAACGTTGAAGGTATCAACGGTGAAGTCATGATGGGCCAGTGGGAGTTCCAAGTGTTTAGTAAGGGTGCAGCCGAAGCTGGTGACCAAATTCACCTGGCTCGTTACCTACTTGAAAGAACAGCCGAAGAGTTCGGCATGTCCATCGACATCCACTGCAAGCCCGTCAAGGGAGACTGGAACGGAAGCGGCATGCACGCCAATTTCTCCAATACCACCCTGCGAACTTGTGGTAGCAAAGAAATCTACGAGCAAATCTGCCAAGCCTTCGAGCCGCGGATCAAAGAACACATCGACGTTTACGGTGCCGACAACAACCAACGATTGACCGGTTTGCACGAAACCCAGTCGATCGACAAGTTCAGCTACGGTATCTCCGACCGCGGTGCATCGATTCGTATTCCTATCGCCACCGTTGAGAAGGGATGGAAGGGTTGGTTGGAAGACCGCCGTCCTGCATCGAACGCTGACCCCTATAAGGTCGCCGCCGAGATCATCAAGACCGTCAAGAGCGCTGGCGTTACGGCTTAACGCCCATTGACGTCGAAGAAGCAAGCCCGTCGTCTCGAGAGAGTCGACGGGTTTTTTATTGATCGGACTCAGGCGATCTCGCAGCGATTCGTTGGAGAAACCAGTGGCCGCCTAACAAATGGAAAATTC
>JBCCKZ010000631.1:0-3900 GCA_039027135.1 Planctomycetota bacterium | reverse complement strand
TCACCTATTCGATAACGAGACCCGTGAGTATTACGACCTCGAATCGCTCTGGGCCGACGGCAAGCGAGTTCCATTGGAAGAGTTAGGGTTACAGCCAAACGTGTCGTAACGCCGGGCCGGCACTCGTGTTTGCCGTGCGTTGGTGACAGTTCATCCGTGATCGTTCTGCCCAAATCGTATGAGGGCAACTGCGCGACGTCATGTTCGGACTCAGCAAGATCGCTTGAGTGTTGTCTTGGGTTTGACAGGCGACGCGTCTTGCACGGCTACGTTTCATCGCACCCCTTGCGAACCAAACTGAGACGGTTTGTTATGGCGCGAGTTTTCACATCGCCTGGTGTGACGCAGCGATCAATTCTGTTTTCTGCTTTGATCTGATTTATGCATATCCCATCGATTTTGACCGAACGATTTTCGAAGGCCATTTCATCCATCGTGGATGACCCGGCGCCCTACGCAGCGATGATACGGCCATCGACCGATGCTAAGTTTGGCGATTACCAGTGCAACGCGGCCATGTCATTGGGCAAAGCGCTTGGGAAGCCACCGCGTGAGGCCGCTGCTGAGATTGTTTCCAAACTCGACATTGCGGATTGGTGCGATACCCCTGAGATCGCCGGCCCCGGGTTTATCAATCTCACGATTTCCGCTGATCGCGTGGGCCAGATTTTGGTCGACATGCTGCGTGATGAGCGGCTGGCGGTTGCTGAGCCTTCGCAGGGGCGAAAAATACTTGTCGACTTTTCGTCGCCCAATGTCGCCAAACCCATGCACGTCGGTCATATCCGCAGCACAGTGATTGGGGATTGCCTTTCAAGACTGCTGCGATTCTTGGGGGCTGACGTGATTACGGACAACCACTTGGGAGATTGGGGAACACAATTTGGCATTATTATCTATGGCTACAAGCACTTCGGAGATCCCGACGTCGTTGCGGCCGATCCGGTTCCTGAACTCGCCAAGCTGTATCGATTAACCAATCGCTTTATTGAATACGAAAAATCGCAGGCAAAACGTCCGACCTCACATGCAGAGCTCAAAACTGCAGAGCAAGCTTTACACGATGCCGAGCAGGTATTGGCCATTGTCGAAGATGACGAATCTTTGTCGGCAAAAGAACGAAAGAAGAAACGCAAGGCAGTCGCATCCGCGAAGGCACGATGCGCGAATTTGAAGAGTCAAATTGAATCGGCAGAATCGATCATTGCGGCGGTCGAACAAGATGCCACGATCAATCAGCATTTGTCGGCTCACCAAGACGTTTCCGGTGCGGTGCTTCGAGAAACGGCCAAGCTTCACGAAGGCGATCAGGAGAATCTAACTCTTTGGAAGCAATTCCTGCCGCATTGCAAAGATGAAATCAATCGAGTCTACGATCGGCTCGAAGTGACGTTTGATCATGTGCTCGGTGAGAGCTTCTATCATGATCGCCTTGCCCAAACCGTTGCTGAACTAGAGCGACGTGGGCTCGCACAGCGAAGCGACGGAGCGGTGTGCGGGTTTGTTGACGGGTTTGAAAGCCCGATGATTGTTCGTAAGCGAGACGGAGCGTTTTTGTATGCCACGACCGATCTGGCGACGCTGCAATATCGTCATGAACACTTTGGGGTGCAGGAGATTTTGTACGTCGTTGATTCTCGTCAAAGCGAACATTTTCAAAAATTCTTTGCTCTCGCAGAGCCGCTGGGATTTGGGCACATCAAGCTGGTTCACGTCAGCTTTGGTACCGTGCTGGGTTCCGATGGCAAGCCGATGAAGACTCGCAGTGGCGAGCTTATCGGTCTTGAAGGCTTGCTTGATGATGCGGTTGCTAAGGCGTCCCAAGTGGTATGCGACCCGCAGAGATTGGCCAATATGACTCCACCAATGGAACCAGCCGAGCAGCAGCGGGTGTCGGAGATCATTGGGATTGCGGCAATCAAATACGCCGATTTGTCGCACGATCGAACAAGCGATTACAGGTTTGATACTGACAAAATGGTTGCGATGGAGGGCAATACCGCGACCTACATTCAGTATTCCTATGCTCGCACACAGAGTATTTTGCGGCGGGTCGCACAGCAGAGCGGGTCGCCAATTGATCGCACCAGTTTGGTCGGCAGCCTGTCCCCCGAGTGTGTGATCGTTGGTCACCCGGCCGAACGTGCGTTGATCGTTCGCTTAGTAAAATTGGAAGAAGCACTCCGTTTGGCCGCCGAAAACTACGCTCCCAACCAGTTGTGCGATTATCTGTACGAAACAGCGAAGGCGTATTCCGTTTTCAACGAGCGTTGTCGCGTGCTTGACAACCAAGATCCCAATATCGCTTTGACGCGACAAGCTTTGGTATTTCTGACCGGCGAAGTCCTAAAACTCGGCCTGGGTCTTCTGGGGATCTCTGTAGTGGACCGCATGTGAATATTGTGCTGTCACAACGATCATGTCATTCGATGTGTTGACAAGTCTTCAAATTCTCATATTGTTTTCATCGATATGGAATATTAGGAGGATCTTCTCCATTCCAGAATCTTCGTTGAGCGGGGAGGACATCAGCTCGACCGAAGACCTTTCATCCAGCTCATAGAGCACTCAGGAGTCACTATATGGCCAAGAAGTCCGGCCCGAATAAGTCAAAGGCGATACGCGAGTATCACGCCGCCAATCCGCATGTCAAACCGATGGAGATGGCAGCGGCGCTCAAGAAGCAGGGCGTCGATGTGAAACCGGGTTTCATCAGCACCGTCATTTCGACGGACAAACGAAACAGCAAAAAGACCGGGGCTCGTCGTGGTCCCGGCAGCCGAAAGACGGCTGCCAAAACCACCTCGGTCAAGCCAGGTCCCAAGCCCGCCAGCAAGGCAAGCGGCGAAGTCTCATTGGATTCGTTGCTGCAGGTCAAAAAGATTGTTGAGGAAATGGGGAGCGTTCAAGACGCTCAGGTCGCATTGACGGCACTTGAAAAGTTGATGGGCTAATCAAGCTTCTCTTCTGGGGATCCCGCACCCGTGTTTGAAGTTGAACTCAAATATCGGGTGCCCCACCCCGAAACGCTTCGCCGCCGAATGATTGATCTCGGCGGCGTTTTTATTGCTCGGGTGGAAAATCGCGACACCTACTTCAATCATCCGTCGCGTGATTTTCGCCAGACGGGCGAGGCGTTCCGGATCCGTCACGAAGATGGCATTCCGATGGTGACGTACAAATCACCTAAAGTTGCCGATCACAATCAGACGGGCGTAAAGGCGCGACGTGAGTTGGAGTGGCGACTTGATCCCGGCGACGCCGATGGGTCACGCATGCAATCTTTATTGTTGCATCTTGGATTTGAAATCGTTGCTCAAGTCGTCAAATGGCGTGAGAGTTTTCGGCTTGATCAAGATGATGATCGGATCACACTGACGCTGGATGAGGTCTATCAACATCAAAGGGATTCGACGCTCGGCTGGTACTGCGAGATTGAGAGTGTCTTTCCGATGGGAGAGCCTCCGGCGGATCAAGTTGACTTGGCCAGGCAGCGTTTGATGGCCGTGGCAGAGCAATTGGAACTGACTGAAGTTGAACCATTGAGTTATCTTCGTTTGGTCCTTGCTGATCAGACCGATTAGCGACCGGATTTCGAAACCATGCTTTCGATGACAGTCCAAAGTGGTGGACCTAAGATGAGCAGTCCAACGGCGACGGCTGTGATCGCAGCGATCAGGACAGCTGCCGCTGCGACATCCAAGACATCTCCTATTTTGGGATCCCACTCCGGGTGCAGCTTCGCAACCAGCCATTCAATGGATGTGTTCAGAAGCTCCGTGGTGATCACTAATCCGATCATCGCTAGCAGCAGGGCGGTATGCGATAGCGATATTCGCAGCCAGATCATCAATGAGACCACACACAGACGGTGATGATCACGTGAAATCGCAGGCTTGA
>JBCCKZ010000630.1:0-3902 GCA_039027135.1 Planctomycetota bacterium | reverse complement strand
GGTCACCAGAAGCCCCTCAACACCATATGGCTGGTGCTCGATCAATCGACCTTCGGGATCAACCAATGCCGAAGTGGTTGTCGCACCGGGAAGCGCACAGTTAACGGTGGCGAAATAACAAGTATTCTCAGCCGCGCGGCAGAGTGCGGCCTTCTCATGGAACGTATTTTCGGGATCGGCAAACCCCCGCGGCTTGAAACTCGTGTCCTCAATCAAATCAAAGTGGGGATGAAAAACAACTTGAGCGCCCTGGCGAGCTGCCCAACGAACTGTTTCGGGGTAACGCCAACCCTCATGACAAATCACCACGCCAAACTTGAAGCCATTCCATTCGAATAGCCTACGCCCGCTACCACGCTGATACGTTGATTCCTCCGAAGGATCCAGTTGCACCTTGTCTTGAAAGCCAGCTAGAGTGCCATCCGGATTGGTCACTCGAACCGTTATCAACATCCGATCTTGCTCGTGACGTTCCGTTCCGAGGATGACGCCGATTCCAAGTTCCTTTGCCAGCAGGTCTATTCTTTGCCAGCTCGCTTGTAGCCAATCGCGATCAGGCCAATCACGGACAACGCCGATCCGATATCCAGGTACAAAACACTCGGGGAAACAGATCCAGTCGGTATCTTGAGTAGCCGCTTCCTTGATCGCAGACAGCACCACTTCGACCGATTCATCAGGTTCGGTGGGACTGGCTACGTTCGCAAGAGCGAGTCTAACTATCGGCATGTAATATCCATCGGTGCGAGTCAGCCTAAGTGCTTCATATTTATCTTTAGCCTTAGGGCTGCAGTGTAGCGGAAGACGCCAAGTCTTTCGGTAGCCATAACTCGCCTTGGTAAAAACGACGAAGCTCAAGGTAGCGAATCTCGCCAACGGCATGTCGCTTTAATGACATCCGTGAAATCAATGATCAGCCGCGGTGCGCTAACACCCGGTTACGGTTCATTACCGGACGCTATCGCGTTGCGGCTTATTAAATCGACAGGCCGCCAAGAGTTTCGGTTGTAAGCGATACCATGTAGATTCGAGGCCGAAACTCTTGGCGAGATTCGCTACGGACCAACCCAAGCGTTTGACATTAACGCGACACAAGACTCCAACCCGCGTACATGCCTTAGCCGATACGTAGTACTCGACCTAGAGGACTCAAAAAGCCTCTTCGAGTCAAATCACCGAAATGCGGCGGGAAGATCGTCGCCCGCCAGCCTCTCGAATTGGCGGCGAAGTCGCTTCACAACATCTTGATGATCAACAGACACATCGGTGGTCTCTGCAGGATCCGCCTTCAGATCAAAAAGCGGCCATTGGCCATCAAAGGGCTTCCCCTTAGGCTTCTCCCGCCCACCACTGCCATTACCAAGGACGTACTTCCAGCGGCCTGATCGTATCGCGAACATTCCGCTCGCCGAGTGCAAGATCAGCGGACGACGATTGGTCTTCTCTTGGTCATCTGAACCGACAACCATGGACGCAAAGCTGACACCATCGGGGGATGCACCGCTTGGCAACTCGATCCCGGCGAGCTCGACAGCCGTGCTAAAGACATCAACCAAGCCGACGGGTTTCGAGATCTTCTTCGAAGTGTATTTTTGAGACGTCGGGCCCACAACGAAGAACGGAACACGGTGCCCGGCTTCCCAGATATCAGCCTTTGTGCCTCGCCATGGGCCGTTCGAGCGGTGGTGATCCTCGGCGTATCCTTGAATCGTTTCATCCGTTGTGTGGTCGGGCGCGCCGGCCCCATAACGATACATGTAGGACCCATTGTCGCTCGTAACGAACAACCATGTGTTATCAGCGATGTTGGCTTTTTCGATTGAATCCAAGATTTGTCCGATCGCGTCATCCGTTTGGATCACGTAATCGCCATAGGTTCCGACCGGACTCTTTCCACGAAATCTCTTTGCGGGAAGCACGGGTTTGTGAGGCGATGGTAGCGGCACATATAGAAGACTCGGTTTATCGCGCTCGCCCATCGCCAAGATTTCAGCGGATGCCTCGTCAACAAAGCGATCCATGACTTCGACCATCTTGAAATCAGAAGCCATGGGCCCCTTTCGATAAAAGACAGGGAATTTGCTAGCCTCAATCATCCGCGTCTCTGAAGACGTCGCTTTTCCATTCTGAAAGAAAGCGTACGGCGGAAAGTCGAGCGATGCGGGAATCACAAACGAATTGTCAAAGCCCACCGTTCCCGGGTGATGAGTCAAAGGTACAGAGAGATCAACTTCGTCGGCGGACTCACCCTTTGCCAATCCCAGCCCTAAATGCCACTTTCCAACCACTGCCGTGTGATAGCCAGCATCCGAAAAGACCGAGGCAATGTTCTGATTGGCGGCGTCCATCAGCGGCTCGCCATATCCGTTGAGCACACCCCGTTTGAGACGAGTCCGCCAACAATACCTGCCAGTCAAAAGACCATATCGAGTTGGCGTGCAAACCGCGGAGGGTGTGTGGGCATCAGTGAATTTCACGCCCAATCGAGCAAGCCGCCCAAAGTTCGGTGTCTGAATTTGGCTATCGGGATTAAGAGGCTGCACATCGCCATAGCCGAGATCATCCGCCAGGACGACGATGATGTTGGGTCGCTCCGCGGCGATAGCCCTGTCGCTGAATTGAGCAAACACCACCACGACAAATAGCAAATTGAAACTCGGCGACCGCAAAAGAGAACTTGATGCTATGACTTGTTGGAAGAGGCGTTGCATGGTGGCTTGCCGGATGGGATTGGGTTGGGACGCTTTCGTTTCAGGCGACCTCCATTATGAACAGTCGTGGGCCGGGAGTGTGAGCCGTGACCCGGATTTGAGCGCAGCGAACTGTTCAATGGTCGGTGTGGGTCCGGGCAAGAAGGCTAAGAGTCTGGAGCGCAAACCAGCGGGGCCTGACTCAGCCCCACCCGGCCGTTGAAACGTCCGACCTCCCCAGTGGGGAGGTTCGTCTGGGGAATCAATCACAACCATCAATAACTGGTTTCGTCGAGCTTTACCTTGCCTCGAAATGTCCAATAGATCACGCCGGTGTAGGTCAGTACACACGGCATCCCAATCAACGCTATCAAAAGCATGATGCCTAGAGTCCTCTCGCTACTCGCCGCGTTGACAATTGAAAGACTGTTCGCGGCGTCATTACTCGCTGGTACCAGGAAGGGAAAGATGGCGACAATGAAGAGAAAGACGAATGCCGCGATCATGCAACTGCTGCTAAAAAACGCCAGGCCCTCGCTTCTCTTGTGAATCACTCGTGGGATATTCAACACAGCCAGCACATTGAGCAACGGCACAACCCAAAGAAAAGGAACACGATTCAGTAGAGTTGTCGCGTGGGGAGCTACAAACACCGTCCAAATGCTCACCACAACGTAAAGAAAAGCAAAAACGAAAAACGTTCCCCACATGAAGCCTCGCATTCGCGACTGCAAGCTACCTTCGGTCTTGAGGTAAAGGAAAATGCTGCCATGAAGAGCGAAGGCAGCCACAGCAAGAACGCCGACAACAAGCGAGTACGGATTCAATAGGTCAATCAACGCGCCACTAAACTCATGGTTTTGGTCAAGCGAAATCCCAATCAGAAGGTTGCCCACGGCGACGCCAAATAACATCGTTGCCAGCGTCGATCCCGCAAAGAAAAGCAAATCCCAAACCTTCCGCCATCCCGCCGAATACACCTTGCTTCGAAACTCAAGGCTTACTGCGCGCAAGATCAAGGCGCATAGTAAAAGCATCAACGGCAAGTAGAAGGCACTGAACACGGTCGCATAGGCTTCCGGGAACGCTGCAAACAAAGCTCCGCCAAATGTCACAAGCCATACTTCATTGCCGTCCCAAAGTGGGCCAATACTATTCATGACAATCCGCCGCTCATGATCGTCTTTAGAGACGAACGGATGAAGTATTCCC
>JBCCKZ010000629.1:0-3904 GCA_039027135.1 Planctomycetota bacterium | reverse complement strand
GCCCACCTGACCAGGTTCGATCTTGATGCAACCGACCGGTAGATTGATCGATGATGCAAATACGTTCATCCAAGATGGTGTAGTTTCGATCTCGATGGAGCGTGTGCTGAGCTCGCAACGCAAGGGTCACATACTCGTGCCAAGGCCTAACCAATTCACACTCGATGGTCGCCGGTTGGAGGGTATAGACTTGGCTTATGCCACGATGGGCTAAACGAATACGATTCTTGGCATCGATTTGATAATCTTGGTTGACGACAAGGTGCTCGGCGCACTGGTTCGCCGCCCGAATCCAATCGGCATCCAATGCATCGCCCTGAACACCATGGCTAATTACTAAGGGAGACATCGCATCATCGAGAAGAACGTGATCGATCTCGTCGATAATCGCGGCATGCAATCCTCGCTGAAGCCTCCGGGGCGAATCGCATCCAGGTGTGAACTGAAATCGTCGACCTTGGGTCGCGCGTTCAACTCGGGAGCGTTCGACAGCAAGCTCATCACGCAGGTAGTCAAAAGCAAATCGGTATCCCGGACCATATGTAATATCCTGTGCGTAGGCGTTACGCGTTGACGCCTCATCCATTCCTGTTTGCAAAACGCCGGATGTCAGATCCACCGCCGCGAACATTGGCCGAAGAAAGTCATAGTCGCGTTTGGCAAGGTATTCGTTTGGAACAGCAACATGGACCCCCCTGCCTTCCAGAGCTCTTGAAGCGGCGGGTATCGCCATAGCAAGTGTCTTGCCTTCCCCCGTCTGCATCTCACAAACACGATTGCCCGCAAAGATTAACCCCGCCTCGATCTGCGTGTCAAACAGGCTGAACCCGAGCGTTCGTCGCGTCGCCTCAATCACGAGAGCCGTTGACAGAGATTGCCACTGGTCATCGAGAGTTTCGTATGAAGTCGCGATGTGCTCGCAGGCAAAATGCCGCTGACGGTTCGCCAACGCTTTTAGCTCTGAAGCCGAGCAATCCACCAGTTCGGATGCCAGTTGCTTCGATAACTTAAGCCGTTTGGAATTCACCGCGACTGTATTCATCGGGTCGCCTCCGACCAATTATCGCTTTCGATCAGCCCATCATCTTCATCTCCAAACTCATCAAGATCGAGGTACTGGGACGTCAGAGGCTCCACCGGAAGCAAAGACACCGGCCAAATCCCATGCGTTCCAATTGCTTCTAATTGAACGAGCGTTCCCATCTCTCGCCGCAGTCTTAAATGGGACATTACATGATCGGTCAATGCAGAATTGAGTCCATCAAGTTCTGCAGCGAGCTGGGTTTGTGCGTCGAGAAGATCTTCAATCAGGACAATGATCGACTCCTCCGGGTTTGGCAGAAGCCTCAGCCTTCTTTCAAGGAATTCAACTTCGCGACGGGATACCTCGACTGCTTTTTGTTGGGCGTTTACGGTCGAACGAGTTTGATCGATGCGGCGAACCGCGATCTCAATTTCTGCAAGAGCGTCCTCGGTCGTCTGTTGAAAACGATGGATGGCACGATTGAGCTCTAGCTGCTCACGAGCGACACGTGCTCGTGCCAGGCGATTAGCGACCGGCAGATCAAAGTTGATTCCGCCGGCAAAGCTTGGCCGACCTGTTGTGAATTGATTGGTAAATGAGTCGAATGCATCGCTACGATTGTCCAACCCCGCGACGTAACCGCTCAGTATCAAATCCAGTTGTGGAAGAACTTGATTCTTTGCAGCACCAACTCGAGTCATTAATGATCGAATCTGCTGAAGCGATTCAGCGATATCGGGACGTTCTTGAAGCCCCACCAATGCGGCATCTCGCGATGATATCTCGCTAGGTCGAGTCCTAATCTTCTCGATCGGAATAAGCTCGATCGATGTCGAGTTCTGAAGCTTGGCATCCCCGGTTAATGCTCGAAGCTGTGTCTGTAGATCAAGGATCTTGGTCCGAGAATCGATGATTCCGGACTCACGACGGACGAGTGCGGACTCGACTTTGAGAAGTTGCCGTTGGGAAGCATCAACAACTTGTCGGGGCTTGACAATTTTGGACACGTCCAACGCCTGTTCCCTCAGTGCGAGACGCTGAGCGTACTCCTGCCGATGCCGGTAAAGGCTCCAGTAGACTTCAGCCAACTCCATGAGATGACTCTCGATCTGGCGGCGTGCTTGGTCCGACGCCATCGCGGCTTCTAAACGAGCCAAGATAATTCGAGTCTGGGCAACCTGTTTTCCCCTTCCTCTCATCAGTGGCTGCGTGAAGTTCAGTTCAAGACGGGTCGTCGATTGAGCATTGGGAACAAGGAAGGTCGAGTTGTTTCCTTGTGTCCCCAGACGTTGGGACAGCTCCCAATTGCCGCCGTCACGGGTGCGTTTACGGAATCCAAACCCTGAGGTGAAGGTTTCATCTCTGAATCGCGTTGCATCATTACCCGTTATCAGCTGGCTTCCGATGGGGTCATTCGTATCTGCGAATCTGGCATCCAGGAAAGACGCGGCATCGAACTCGGAATCTGCCATCACGGTTTCTTGGATGCCAATTCGAGGTTGGATCAGTATCGAAGCAATCTTTGGCGACGAAAAGAGACTAACGTCAACGAGCTCCGACAAACTGACTTCAACGACCTCCTTTCCAAGGCCCATCGATGACTTCCAACTCTCATCCGAGATGTCAATCTCACCCAGGAGTTGGCTAGGCGATGTCGGGGTTTCGTCTGCGTAGTTGAGAACGCGATCCTCGTAGGGCTGAAGCGCAGCCGACATCGATCGCAGCGGCTGCACGCGTTGCGTTTGCGCGAATGAAAACGTAGCCGTCACGGCCACCATCCAAATTAAACCAGTGTTGGCGATGATTCGACACGCGCGACTCACCGGCGATCCTCCCGGGATAGTCGTTATCGCGAAGACGCAGTTTCCCACAGATTCTGGCTTTATCGACATATCCGGCACGCCCGCTGCATCAAAAGGAATCCCGCAAGCCGTCAAAGACGGTCGGGCTCCTATCTTTTGCAAAGATACCAGCGGATTTTCTTACGCAATCGAAACCAATTGACATAGGGCGTGAATTCGCACGCAAAGCTTGCGAGGCTGCGCTCTGCCAACGCCGGTAATGTCGCTGGCAAATAGCTATCCGGTGCCTGTTCCAATGTCCAGTCTCAACGCTTACGAGTTTCATGCCGAATCGACGAAACGACTGGACCGAACGTTGGAGGATCCAACTGGATGAATTCCTATCCAAGACGTTGGCAAGTGGGGAGTCGGGCCGGAGTAATCATGCAAGCGGTACGGGACCACAAGTAGCCGCGCTGGAAAGCCGGATCCTTTATAGCGCAACGCCACTAGACCCGTCACTCATCGAGTCTGACCAAGCGATGGCCGGCACTGAGAGCATGGTGCAAACCGAGCCTGCCGAACCTGAACAGATCGACAGCTCCGAAACATATTCAACAGAGGCAAACGAGCAGACCGCCAGCACGTTGGTATTCGTTGATTCGACAGTTCCCGATATTGCTCAAGTGCTCGACGACTTGGCCGAGAACCAACCAGAAGCACAAGTCTTTGTCCTCGGAAGCGACACCGATGGCATCGAACAAATCACGAGCATCCTGAAAGGATATGACGAGGTAGAAGATATCCACATCATCTCGCACTCGGTCGATGCTGAAGTCGTCCTCGGCAATACGCGACTAAGCCAACAAACGATTGCTGGATACGCTGGGGACATTGCCTCTTGGGGCTCTTCGCTGGCCGACGAGGCCGACATACTTTTCTATGGTTGTGATCTCGCCTCCAGCGCACAAGGTCGAGAGCTAATCGACTCGATAGCCGAGCTCACCGATGCAGACGTCGCCGCATCATTAGACGACACCGGCCATCAAGACTTTCAGAGCGATTGGGCCTTGGAGTACTCCCAGGGCAAAATTGATGT
>JBCCKZ010000628.1:0-3908 GCA_039027135.1 Planctomycetota bacterium | reverse complement strand
CGTTCCGACAAGGAATACGAAGATCTGGTTGACCAATTACTGGCCTCACCCCATTTTGGTGAGCGTTGGGGACGTCACTGGCTTGATAAAGCTAGGTTTGCCGATTCCGATGGCTACGAAAAAGACAACCATCGACCCGACGCTTGGCGTTATCGCGATTGGGTGATCAACGCGCTCAACAGCGATATGCCGTTCGATCAATTTACGATTGAACAGTTGGCTGGCGACATGCTTCCTGACGCTCGACCGCTCCAGCGTCTAGCAACAGCATTCCACCGACAGACATTGACTAATTCAGAAGGAGGCACTGATAGCGAGCAATGGCGTGTTGCGGCCGTGATGGATCGCACTGAGACCCTTGGCACAGTGTGGCTCGGCCTGAGTGTCGGATGCGCTCGCTGTCACACGCATAAGTACGATCAGATTACCCAAAGCGAATACTATCAGCTCTACGCCTATTTCAATAACGCCGACGAAACCAAGGCAGAAGTCCCGATATCGGACCAGACCGACGCTGAGGTCATTGCAGAACGCGTCGCTATCGCCAGTGAGATCGAGTCTCGAAGCAATGAAATCGAAGGATCAATACAAGAGTGGCTTCCGAAGATTCAGGAACGCGGTCGCAGCCAACATGAAAATCGATCGCGGGCCCACGCTTTAATTGATGTTTCGATCGATGGACCGGAAGGCGTCAACTTTGTTCGAAAAGCAAACGACTCTTGGCTTGTCGAAGGAAAGAAAGTGGAGACAGCAACCTACACGATCAAATCGACTTGCGACGTGGACGATCTGACGGGGATCCGCATCGAAGTCCTGCCAGACGATTCGCTCCCCTCCAAAGGGCCCGGTTTATCGGCCAATGGCAACTTCGTTCTCAATGACATTCAGCTCTATGCATCTACAGAACCCGAGTGGAACGAATCGAACCTGCAGACCTGGTCTTCGGCTACCGCTAGTTTTTCTCAGAACAAGTGGCCAGTGGCTGGCGCCATCGACGGAAAAATCGGTGCCGGAAGAAGGGGCACGGGCTGGGCTGTCGCCCCACAGAATGGCAAAGCTCACACAGCCACCTTCTACGTGAATAAGACAATTCCAAAAGGCAATCGCCATTTGAAGGTGGTGCTACGCCAGTCCTATGGTTCTCAACACACGATTGGCCGTTTTCGTCTCTCAGCGGTGACCGGACTGCCGCCCAACGGCGGCCTTCCCAAAGAGGTTCTTAAACTCACCATCAAAGATGAGATCAGTGATTCCGAGCGTCAAAGCTTGATCGATTGGCAAGTCGCTCGCGATCCTGAGGTCATCGAACTGAAAAGCGAGTTGCAAGAGTTGGCTGACGAGATCATTCCGGCTCGCGTGATCAAGCAACGAATGAACCAGCCTCGCACCACCCATGTTTTACGCCGCGGGGAATTCAAGCAGCCGCTCGAAGAAGTGTTCACAGGCACGTTCTCGACGCTCCCCGCGATCAAAGCTCGAGATGATCGCCCCGAAACAGATCGGCTGGACCTGGCTCGTTGGTTGGTCAGCGGCGAAAACCCGCTGGTCCCTCGAGTCGTCGTCAATCACGTTTGGAAGAATCTCTTTGGCGAAGGAATTGTGCCGACGATGAATGACTTTGGCGTTCGTGGCGACGCGCCATCTCATCCAAAGTTGCTGGATCATCTGGCACAGAAACTCATCGAGTTCGGCTGGTCACGCAAAAAGCTAATCAAATACATCACGATGTCTGCCACCTATCGTCAGTCGTCGAAACACCGAACCGATCTGCGCGATATTGATCCGACGAATCGTCTGCTGCATCGGCAAAATCGATTTCGTGTGGAAGCGGAAATCGTTCGAGATCTCTCCCTTAGCGTTAGCGACTTGCTATCCGACAAGATCGGTGGCCCCAGCGTCTTTCCACCGATTCCGCCAGGCGTGACGGACCTGACCTACAACAGCAATTTCAAGTGGAACACCAGCACGGGTGATGACCGGTACCGTCGCGGGATGTACACGTACTTCAAACGGACGGCGCCGCATCCGAACCTGATCATCTTTGATTGCCCTGACTCCAACGTCACTAACGTCGATCGCGATCGCAGCAATACCCCTATTGGTGCTTTGGTCACATTGAATAACGAGTCCTTCGTCGAAGCAGCTCGAGCCATGGCTCAGCATGTACTCACGAAGACGGAACTTGACGACGACCGATCAAAACTGATTTATGCCCTCAGACGTTGCATCGTTCGAACGCCAATCCCTGAAGAAATCGATAACTTCGAAACGCTGCTACGCGCTAGTCACGCCTGGTACATCGATCACCCTGAGGACGCGAAGGAGCTGGTTGGTGATCGTGCTTCGGTAAACACATCGATTGGAACCAACGCGGCATGGATCGCGACGCTCAGAATTGTCCTGAACTTAGACGAATTCATTACCAGGGAGTAAAGGAAGCTGAGAACATGCACCACGATCCCATTCATCCACAACGTCGCGACTTCTTGACCACGGCCGCCAGCGGAATTGGCGGCGTGGCACTTGGGTCGATACTGACTGAGGAGGGCGTTCTACGCGCTGAGGATGCGTTCGGTGGAAGCGACGACCATGTTCGACCACCGCACTTTGCCCCCAAGGCGAAGGCTTGTATCTGTATCTACATGGCTGGCGCGCCATCGCAGCTGGATCTGTTTACACCCAAACCGAAACTCGCCGAACTGCACGGGCAGAAACTTCCCAAATCGATTCTCGACAAAGCGCGATTCGCATTCATTCAGCCTGATTCGGCAACCTTGATGGCTTCGCCCCGCAAATTCAGTCGGCACGGCGAGTGTGGAATGGAATTTTCGGATTGGCTACCTCATCTCGGCACCGTCGCTGATGACTTGCTGATGGTACGCAGTCTTCACAGTGAAGAATTCAATCATCATCCCGGCCAACTGATGATGCAATGCGGAGTCTCGAGGTTTGGCATGCCTACCACCGGGGCCTGGGTCAATTATGGACTGGGAAGCGAATCCAAAAACCTACCCGGTTATGTGGTCATGACTGCGGGTCGCGGCAGCAGCGGCGGCGCCACGCTTTATCAAAGCGGTTTCCTGCCTTCCAGCTACGGCGGTGTTCTCTTTCGGAACCAAGGAGAGCCCGTCTTGAACCTCTCCAACCCGCAAGGGCTACCACCGGAGCTCCAACGTGCGGGATTAGATGCCCTCAAGGAAGCTAACCTGCAACGTTATCAACAAATGCATGATCCAGAGATCGCCAGCCGCATCGCCAGCTATGAATTGGCCAATCGAATGCAGACGGCGGCTCCCGAACTGATCGACCTTTCCCAAGAAACCAAGCAAACACTCGAGGACTACGGTGTCGGACGCCCGGAACCAAAGAAAACATGGCGAGGATCACTAGGTCACTTAAAGACCTATGACACCTTCGCTCGCAATTGTCTGCTTGCACGCCGACTTGTTGAACGTGGCGTTCGTTTCATCAACATCATTCACGCTTCGTGGGACCAACACAGCGAACTGGACTTCAATCTTTTTCATAACGCGGAGTGCGTTGATCAGCCGATCGCAGCACTCATCAAAGACCTGAAGCAGCGTGGATTATTGGATTCCACGATGGTGATGTGGGCCAGCGAATTCGGACGCACTCCACTGGGTGAGAACCGTCGCGGACGCGAGTCCAATACCGGCCGCGATCATCATCCTTTCGCCTTCACGACGCTACTTGCCGGCGGTGGACTGAAAGGTGGCATGACTTACGGGTCCACTGACGAAATCGGTTGGCACATCGAAGAAAAGCCAGTTCACGTCAACGATCTTCACGCGACTCTCCTTCACCAGTTTGGTCTTGATCACCTCAAGCTCACCTACCGTTTCCAAGGCCGCGACTTCCGCCTCACCGACGTCGGCGGAAAGGTGATT
>JBCCKZ010000627.1:0-3912 GCA_039027135.1 Planctomycetota bacterium | reverse complement strand
CGCGTCGGATGACCAGGAAACGCTGGTTGAACTTTTGGGCAATGCTGAGCTCGGGCAACTCAGTGCGATTGCACCGGCGATCGTTGAATCTTCAGATCAAGTCAATGGAGTTCTGCAGGATGCATTTGATCGCGCTCTGGGCGCTTGGCTTGACTTTCGTGATTCCTCTGAGCTGCTACTCGATGAGACGGCATCCCAAAATGAACGTGCTAGCTTCGATGCTCGCGCAATGGACTTGGCCCGGCGAGTAGGGAACCTCGGTGCGGGATTGATGCTGCGGGGGCACACTGAGATGGTAAAGGTTCATCTCGAGCTGAGTCCAAATCCGACGATAAGAAGCTACTTGATTCAGTGCTTCATTTCTGCTGAGGGACCGGCAGATCCCATCGTGACGCTTTTTGATGACGGTGGTTCTTCTGTTACTGCGGCCGCTTTACAGATCCTTGGAAGCTTGCCCAAGACAAGTCGTGTCCCCAGCCGAGTCGCCGATCGGTGCGTGGAAATTTATCAGAGCACGGAAGATCTGGAGCTTCATGCGTCGGCGGAATGGTTTCTGCAAAAGAATCTCCTTGGTAGAAGACTTAAGGGTGTGGCTCCAAGCCCGTCAGTCGGTTATCGCACAGTTGAAGGGCAATTCATGGTTCGATTGCCTCTAGTTGCTACCGCTATCGTTGGATCCTCATCGCTGGATCGGAGTCGCATGGCGAACGAGAAACGCCGAACCATTCAAGTCCCTTCCGGCCTCCACTTCAGTCGGAATGAATTGACGGTCGAACAGTCCAAAGTCTTCCGAAAGGGAACACGTGATCGCCAACCAAAACCTGTGGACAAGGTGCGAAATGATGTCGCGACGCGAATTGGATTCTTCGAAGCAGCCAGGTATTGCAATTGGCTCAGCGAGCTTGAAGGGATTCCAGAAGATCAATGGTGTTACTTGCCAAACGATCAAGGTGAGATCAGTTCCGGAATGCGAATCGCCGAAGATCATTTGGAACGAACGGGCTATCAAATCCCAACGCCTGATCTTTGGGAGTATGCGTGTCGAGGTGGAACGCTCACACCGAAACCCTACGGATACGGAAATGAGTTGAGCAGCGAGTTCATTCGTTGGATGGGCACACGCGAAGTCAACCAGCAGAGGTTCGCGATTCGAAGGCCCAATGGATTTGGCTTAATTGATATGCTTGGAAATAGTGCTGAATGGAGCACGGGAATGGTGGACCGCGTACCTGGTGAGAGGCCCCCCTTTGGAGGTTTGTTCTCTGGACGCGGATTCGAAGATCGACCAGGCCGCCCGCCACGTCGACCCGGAGATGGTGGGCGTCCCAGAATTGAACGACCAGGTGAACGACCGGGCGAAGTTGGCAGACGTCCACCGGAACCCGCGGGACGTAGACCAGGGCTTGCTTTTGGCGGTGGGCCGGTTTTGTTAGACGCAGCTGGTGCGATCATTCGTGCGAACACTTCGTTCGCGATCTTGGGAGGCGCCTTCGATTCTCCTGCACACAAAGTTCGTTCATCCGACCGTTCGATTATCAGTCCCCCAATCACGAACAAGCCTGTGACGCTACGGTTGATGCGTATCGTTGCGGAGTAAAAAATATCTCGATGATCTGTTGAGAGAGAGCGGGGTGTTTAACGCAAAGGAGGGGAGTTGGAGAGTCGCGAAGAGGCAATTCGCTTGCTCAAATTCCGTCAGACTCTTCAAGGGCAAATCGTTTTGAACGAAAATGAAATCAGCCGGCATATTTTGAATGCATCGATAGAGGTTCATCGTACCTTAGGCGGGCCAGGTCTTTTGGAGTCGGTCTATGAAGAAGCTCTTGCTTGGGAGCTAAGGGAATCTGGATTCGAAGTACGCCGGCAGTACGAAGTCCCGATTATCTATAAGCAGAACACTCTCGGTAACTCGCTAAGAATTGATCTATTGATCAACGAGAAGGTGATTATTGAGTGCAAAGCAACAGCTAGGTTCAACGACATTTTTGAAGCACAGACATTAACCTATTTGCGGCGGATGAACCTCCGTCTCGATCTTGCCATCAACTTCGGAGAGCGATTGGTGAAAGAGGGGTTTCACTGCTTCGTAAACGGACTCTGACTCCAATCTCGGCAGTGGTGGCAATTCGAGTCATACCTGTTTCCTCCACAACGAAACGACAACTCTTTGCGACTCTGCACCTTCCCGTCTTTGCGTTGAATTCACTACCGCCAGAAACACAATTCGAAGTTTCGTTTTTTTCATGGCCAGCTAACACGCAGCCTGCAATCCACCAGCAGAACCGATTCTCTTCGTCTGCTGGATTTGCAACATGCGTACACGCCGGAAACGCACTCGAACACTCGAAACCCTTGAAAAACGCAACCTGCTCTTCGCGCCGGTCGACCAGCCGGTGCTACTCGAGGGGCTCGGTTCGCTCGCCGAAACACTTGATCGCGTGGAACAGCACGCCGAATTCGCGCAAGCGATTCCGGGTCTAGGACAAGCTGCGGGCCACTTCACCAACCTTTCGGGTGCCGTCCGTGAGGGACTGATCGAGCCGCTAACAGGCCTTTTCGATGGAAGCGTCGAAGTCGATCCAAGCGAAGTCGAAACGCTGCTTAGCGACTTCAGTAGCACGGCCGAGGATGTGGTCACTACCGTCACCAACGTTTCTGGCCAGCGCCTTAATTCGACGACTAGCGGTTCAATCGAGGTCACCGCCAAAATTCAACAAGAGCAAACCACTTCTCATGAACTTGATTCGTTTGGAGACGCAGATTGGATTCAGTGGAACTCCGCGGCAGATGTCGAGGTGACTGCACTGACCGAGGCAACGATCACATTTGGGATCGATCTGGTTAGTGATCAGTTCATTGTTGAGATTGGCGAAGTATCCAACACGCTCAAAGTCGATGCCAGTCCAGTTGATGCTGACCTCAATGTAGGGCCAGTCGCAACAAGCGTTGATGACGGCATCTTCCAGCTCGATGCAACCTTGGTTTCCGACTTCGGAACAAGTCGTCTCTCTTCGAGTGAACTGCTTGGCATGAGCCTTGACGAGCTCGCCTCGACTTCCGCTGAAGGATCACTGACCGCCGTGCTGCCGGTGGAGTACTCCTTGGGAACGTTCAATGGCAGCGAAACCCTCACTTGGCAGGATGACACGCTGTTCGACCCGGCAATCGAGCTACCCCAATTGTCCGATACCGGAGACCTCGTCAACTTTCTTCGGATTGATCAAGAGGATCTGCGTGGCTTCTTCCGTCAGATTGGAACCAAGCTCGAGGAACTGCTGGGAGAAGACCTTCCCGTCCTGGGCGATGATTTCTTGCCCTGGGTCGATGGCCTTAAGCTGCCCGAACTGACCGACATTGCCAACGACATCACTGAATTCGTTGATGGCTTCCTGAGCGATGAAGACGGACGGGCGTCGTTTGACACACTCGACGAGTTGAGGTCGCGGTTGGAAGCATGGACTGGGCGAGACACCATTCTTGGTTACCTCCCTTCAGCCAAGACACTGACTTACGACTTCGAGATCGCGTCATCAATCAATTCATCCTCGATCCCGATGGGTGTCGATCGTGATTTCGGAGCGTTGGCTGAAATTGACGTCGATGGAACTGTGTCCGCGGGCGGAGAATTTGTTCTGGCTGGTACGTTTGGTGTGGACCTCCATGAGTTGACGGAGGACACCACACCTGATGACATCACTGATGATGACAGCTGGTCGGACCATTTCTTCCTCGATGACCTTTCGCTTGACGCAAACATTGATGCTTCCACCGACGCTGCATCTGCCTTGGCGCGACTTGGGTTTGTTGAGCTGGAGATCGACGAGGTCGAATGGCAAGCCAACGCTAGTGCGTCTCTGGAATTTGCCGACGACTCTTCAACTGATGGTCGCATCACGTTTAAAAGACTCAGTG
>JBCCKZ010000626.1:0-3912 GCA_039027135.1 Planctomycetota bacterium | reverse complement strand
TTGGTAGCCTGCATCTCTCAGTGTTTTGGCCACCGTGGCTGTTGAAGCTTTGATGACGGGCCGTTTGGTGTCAAATGACTCGGCCCGAAACGCATACCGACCTGTTAAGAGTCCATACCTCGATGGGACGCACCATGATCCCGCAGCGTGCGCATCGGTGAATCGCATTCCTCGTGAAGCGAGCCGATCGATATGAGGCGTCGTGCATTTCGATTCGACGTTGTAGCAAGCGGGATCGCCGTAACCCATGTCGTCGGCAAGGATCATAACGATGTTTGGTTTTTGCTCTGCCGTAGCGACTAGGCTCTGAAGAAGAAGAGTCAAGAACGCAAAGTGGGTCGAAATGCTGAACTGTCTATTCGTCGACTGACGCTTGAAGCTGAACATGATTCTAGATTGAGTTTTGATAGACATTGTATTTGTCAGGCAGCCATTCTAAGCCGCAGAATGACACGCACGGGGAATCAATGGGGATAATGGTCGGTGAGTGTTCCAGTTGAATGGGTGGGAAGTCGAAGTCGCCACCGAATCTCCTAGTCGCCACATCAATTCGACTAGAATCCCCTACGCTCTCTAGTCAAACAACCTGGTTTTCCACTCTGAAGATATGCATGTTCGTTTCTCACTTGTCGCCGGTTTTGTCATTTGCTTGCTCGTGGAGTCAGCTTTCTCAGATCAACTGACTCGCTTGACAGCCAATCCCTCGTTTGAACCTTCCACGGCAGGCTGGAACGGTGATAATGCCGTCGTTTCACTGCGTCCTCAGAGTAGCCCTCGAGATAATTTCGTGAGCTTGGAAACGCGAGGAGCCTTTGCTCAGTGGGTCGTTATCAGCGATGAACCGGGTGCGGCCCATATCGTGGCCATCAAGGCGCGGCGGGCAAGCTCGTCTTGGGCGGGTTTTGGTGTCACCTATCTAGACATTTTTGGAAACCAAATAGGATCTTTTGAACAAGAGATTTCCGAAGGCGCGGCCCGAACGTCGGAGTCCTTTGGGGCTTTTGTGCCGGCTGATGCCATCGTTGCGGTGATCTGGGTATACAACAGTACGAGCACAGCTGAAGTTGTGGAGTTTGATGACTTTGAACTGCTACGCGTTGAGCCGGGTTCGGATGCTTCGACGATTTTTATACCGTTTGGCATCACCTCGGATCCGATCGTTCCCGAAGGGGTCGACGGAACTATTTGGCTAAGTGGTGATCGAGAAGGAGTCGCTCAAGCTTCATTTACATTTGCTGGCGGCCCCAAGCAACCGCCATTTACTCGTCCGGCTGTCAGTGCGGGTCAGAGCAATAGCACAACGGTTTTGTTTCAACAGATCGATCTAGTTGCTGGCCAAGAATACTTGTTCCAAGTCCCTGCGGATAATCCATCAGGAGCCTTCGCCGCTGTAGGGATCGACTTCTTTAATGAAGCTGGAACGGAGGTCGATGAAGTATTGATTCCAGTGGTCGAAGGTCGGTCGAGTTCGGGAACCAATCTCGTTTTGTTCACCGTTCCTGCTGAAACGACATCCGCGTTCTTTTGGGTCTACGTACCGCCAACCCCGCAACCCATTGTCTTTCCACAACCGTTTCTAAGTCCATGAAACTCTTAGACGCGTGCTTGCTTATCGGTTAAGCTGGTTAATAGATCGGACGGATTGATCTGAAATCAATCAACCGTATGGGGGCAACATTGGACATTCGACCTGGCAGAGTCATCGGCGGTGTAACGCTTGTGGAGGCACTCTTATGCTTTGCCATTATTGGTGTATTTATCGGCCTTGCTTTGCCGGCGATTCAGCGCGCTCGAGCTCGCACAAGAACGACGGAGTGTGCGAGCAATTTAAGGCAGTACCATACAAACAAGCGATATCGTTCGGTACGCGCGAGGGCTGATCAGCAAAGGATTTTTGCACCGATAGATAGTTGCCCGAGTTCATTGACCGAGGCTTCTTACATCCGAAATCTGGTTCCAAGACAGTCGGACATAAAGAACAACACGAGCACCACGATCGCCTTCTTTGAAGAAGCGGAGATGGGGAACGTCATTGCCGAGGAAGTCGATCCTGAAGAATGGTACACGGACCAGGTGCGTGCCGATGGTCTAGGAATCAGTTTAGTTTCGCAGACGATAGGCGTTGATCGTCACCTCGGCGAGCTTGCGAATTATCTGTACCACGATGGGCACATCAGCACCATTCATGTTCAAATTGTCAGGGGCTGGCTAAATCGACGACACAATTTTCTGGACGCGGGGTCCGGTTTACCACCATTTCGAAAGTAGGCTCTTGAGATGAGATTCTTTTGTACTGCTATTGCCTTGTGCTTGATACCAGTTTGCCTCATGGCTCAAACGACTGAGCCGGAGCAAGTTGATGACCGAGTCAAGGCGATAGTTAAAGAGGCGGTTCAATCAATCAAACAATCTGTTGGCAAGTATCGGTCCACTACCCAAGATCAAATCCGACAGGCGATGAAGGACAAGTCGATCGATCGCAAACAGCTTGTGGGAAAAGTTTTCTACGCTGAAGAGCCTGATAGTGATTACCCCATGTTTGGACAAACCGAGCGATTAGCCAACGGGCGAATGACGATGCGGACGGTGTCGATCGATCATGTGGACAAAACGTTTAGCGATTCGACAGAGGAATGTGTGTGGTTCTTGATGGGCCGTTTGTATGTCGAGACGGGGTTCGGCGAGGACGGAGGAAAAGAATTCAATTTGTTGATTCTCGACGAAGTTGATGAAAACCATACGCGAAGCCGATTGATTGACGACGAGATTGCGCCTTTCACATGGGAGGTACTAGAAGATCAGACACGGCCCATAGAGATGCCGTCGAAACCTGAGGGATACAGGGTTGTTGATCCCTGGTGAGTCAGATCGAAACGAATTTAGGTGAAAAATGCGGGCGAAAGCGCCCCGATGTTGGCGTGCATCCGCCTGACAGGGCGACCCGCTGATTTGCCGTCAGTTGGGTGTCGTCTATCATTTAAACTCGTCCTGCTGAGGTGAACGCTGTGAACAAGGCTGAGAAGAACGGGCAAGCGTTGAAAGCCTTCATCGATCGTGTAGAAGCCTTCGAGATCGACCCTGGAGAGAAATCGCTCACTTTTAGGGGGCGGCTTGCACGCGAAAACTCTTGGACGCAGGTCTTTGCGGAGCGAGTAATCCTGGAGTACAAGCGGTTTTGTATTCTGGCGATGAAGGCGGGTCACCCCGTCACACCAAGTGAACAAGTCGATCAAGCCTGGCATCTCCACTTGACCTACACGCGTTCGTACTGGGAACGCTTTTGTGGTGAGACGCTAGATGCTCCCCTGCATCACGAGCCGACGGCCGGCGGTCGTCAAGAAGGAAATAAGTTTCAAGATTGGTATAGCAAGACACTAGAAAGCTATCGAAGGTTATTCGGCGTCGAACCACCCGGCGATATATGGCCATCGCCTGAAGATCGTTTTCGTCATGCGGGCCGTTGGGAATGGATCAATACTGGGGATCACTGGGTTGTACCAAGAAGGTATGTTGCAACCGTGCTTGCTATTGCCATCGTCATTGTCCTCTTGCTTGTATTACCCGGCTGCCAAGCTCTCATAGGTGGTCCATTTGCGTTGGTTGGTCATGTGCCCTCATTTCATGCGGCCGTTTTTCCGTTTGATCTGAGTGGCACTGATTTTCTGTATTTTTATGCCGTGCTTTGTACGTTGGCCGTTGCAGTTATTCTCGTAGTTAGGTTAGCGCTATCTGAGAAAGAAATCGATGTGAGTCTTCAGGAGGTTAATCTTCGTCACAGCGATATCGCGGTGATGTCTGGCGGCTGGAGGCGATTGGCACATGTTTCTTTGACGAGACTTATTTTGAACAAGTCCATTGAAGCTGAAGGCACAGGGACATCGAAACGACTTACGGTGAACGAACTTTATTCTG
>JBCCKZ010000625.1:0-3913 GCA_039027135.1 Planctomycetota bacterium | reverse complement strand
GGCCGGACTCTCGCCGCCCCGTCAGGAGGGTAAGCGTAAGGTCATCTTCCAAGAACTGATACTCGCGAATCAATCCATCACCTCCGCGATGTGTACCGCGACCACCACTGCCATGACGAATTGCAAATCTCTTCAATCGTACCGGTAGTTCGCTTTCGACAATCTCAGGATCCGTAATGCGAGTGTTGGTCATGTGGCTATGAACGGCATCACACCCTGGCCCATCTTTGGTCGCGCCACATCCTCCGCCAAGCGTTTCGTAATAGCCAAATCGATTGTTTCCAAAAATCACGTTGTTCATCGTTCCCTGTGATGCGGCAACGCCGCCCACCGAACCACCAAGAGCGGCTAACAGGACATCCACAAGCCGCTGACTCGTTTCTACGTTACCGGCAACGATCGGCGGACATCGTCTTGGGTCTGCGTCAAATATTGGATTCAACATACCCTCGGGAATCTCAATATCGACCGACTCCAAAACTCCATCACAGAGAGGCAAGTCGCTACCACACAGACAACGTATAGCGTACATGACGGCGGCCCGGGTGATCGATGGCGGTGCATTGAACCCCCCTTGATGGACTGGGGTTGCATCAAAACGCAAATTCAGTCGACCTTGTTCCTTATTCCGGCTTACCCGCACTCCGATGGGAGTGCCATCGTCTATGTGGTCAACCAGGTGTACTGGTGCCTCAGCAACCGTCGCAATCCATCGGCGACACTGACGATCGGCCAGATCAAGGATTGATCCCATCGTTCGCTGAAGCGACTTAACCGGCGTCGTTTCCGCAAGCTGGCGGAGCAACTTTGTGCATTCGTTCGCCGCTGCGACTTGCGCCGACAAATCCGCCATATTGGCATCGACATCACGCGACGGAAACTCATTCTGAGCCAAAGCCGCACGAATAGCCTGACGCATATCCTTGCCGGATTGAAACAATGGCAACCCGTCGAGCACGACTCCTTCTTCAGCTAAGCAGCTCGCCGACGGTGGCATTGAGCCCGGCACGATACCGCCGATCTCAGCGTGATGAGCACGCGAAGCCACGAACAAGTCGGGGTTACCCGCATCGGTCGGTTGAATAAATACTGGTGTAACAAGCGTTACATCAGGTAAATGTGATCCGCCATACTTTGGGTGATTGGTGACGAAGTGATCGCCGTTATTCATGTACTCAAACTTGTCGACCATCGCACGAACGGCCCCGCCCATCGCGCCCAGATGAACCGGAACGTGCAGTGCACCGGCAATCAGGTTGCCCCGAGCATCAAAGACGCCACACGAATAGTCTCGCCTTTCTTTGACATTGACACTTGTTGCGGTTCGTCTGAGCACTTCGCCTCCAGCATCCGCGATGCCTTGCAGCCGACGTGCAATAACTTCGACGTGCACCGGAGATTCGATATCTTCGGATTCCGGAGTCGATCCCTCTTGAGGTGGCATGGTCGGGAATCCTTTGCTGTGAGATCGTTGAGATTTAATCTCGCCGCGTTTGCTTCGCGTTTCCCTCCCTGGCTGTTGAAACGTCCGACCCTCCCAGGGAGAGGGTAAGTTGTCGGGGAGAGGAAGGAACTTGAGTTCAATTGTTCCCGCCAATGGTCCATCGAGCACCTCAGCCTGCCAGCCAGATTCCACCCAGAGCGTCGAACGAGCACCCACGATCATTGATTCACCCGCAATCCGATCACCTGGACGACAAGAGTCTCGATCGTGTCGCCGCCTCGTTGATTCGAGTGCACTTTGGAGTGAATCATCGCCGACCCAAGCCAGCGCATTGGAATCATCATCGAGATTTTCCGTCGTCTCAACGCGTACGGCGATCACCTCGACTTCGGTTTCCTGATGGAACCCGAACAATCGAAGATGTTCAGTTTCAAACCTCGCCTTGGCTTTTGAAGGTTCTTCAATTGAAAGGCTCAGAGGTGTCTGGGTACCCCGGTAACGCATATCAAGGGTGATCGCATGCTTCACGACATCGCAACCATGCGAGCCCATCTTCGTTTTGCCAGCGGCTGTTAATTCATCAACGACGCCAACGAGCTCGTCGTTCTGTTTGGGCACGATCAGTCTTACCCCGCGACTTTGGATCGTTCCCAAACGCGCCAGACCCATTCCCAGAGCCGAAAGCATGCTGGAATGTGGATGGTCGAGAATACGTTTCATTCCCAAGGTCCTAGCGACATCACACAGATGCAACCCCGCCGCTCCACCAAACCCCACCAAGGTCATTTCAGCAGGATCATATCCCTCGGCAAGACTGACTCGACGAACCGCTTCGGCCATCTGAGTGACGGCGATCTTCAAGAACCCCTTTGCGAGATCCTCATCCGACCATGACTCTTGATGGCCAGATCCGTCAACTCGCATCTTCGTTCTCACATCGGACAAGCGATCTAGCGCTGCATTGACATCCAACGCAAACGGAAAACGATCGACCAGTAATCGTCCCAAAATGACATTCAGATCCGTCACGCAGAGCGGTCCGCCGCGCCCATAGCAAGCCGGTCCCGGCGAGGCTCCAGCCGATTCAGGTCCAACACACATTCGTCCGTCAACGACATCACAAATCGAACCACCACCCGCCGCAACCGTGTGAATGTCCATCATAGGCGCGAGCAGGCGGATGCCATCGATCTCCGATTCATGGCGTCGTCCTGGCACACCGTCAAACCGACTAACGTCTGTGCTCGTGCCACCCATGTCCAAACCAATGTATCCACCAGAAAGTTCGATGTCTTGGCTATGCTCATCCGCGATCGATGCTAAAGATATCACGCCACCCGCAGGCCCCGACAACACACTATCGCGCCCACGATAGAGGTACGGTTGAACCAAGTTTCCACCACTGGTCATCAGCTTAATCGATGAGTCCGATCCGAGTTCACGGGTCAATTGCTCAAGGTAGTCTTTCAAGACCGGTTGCAGGTATGCATCGAGCGTCGTTGTGTCACTTCGGTGCAGCAAGCGAATCTCCGGTGCAACCTGATGTGACAGACTTACAAATTCAAAACCCATTTCCCGCGCTTTCGCACCGATCACCAATTCATCGGTCGGATCGATATGACTGTGCAACAAGGCAACCGCAATCGATTGCATACCATCAGCTTTCAAATCGCTGAGCCTTTCGATCACCTCTAACTCGCTAAGTGGAGTGAGAACTTCCCCAAGATGATCCCTTCGAGCGGTGACCTCGACAATGCGTTCGGCCAACGGGAGGGGCTGCCGAAAATGCAATGCAAACAGATCTCGACGATTCTGCTCACCGATTCGCGTTAAGTCTGCGAATCCCACGGTTGTCATCAGACCGGTGCGTGCGCCGGACCGAGTCAGCAATGCGTTGGTTCCTCGTGTCGTCCCCAAACGCAAATCCAATGGCGGAAGTGGACGAGTGATGGGGATGCCTAGACCAATCCGGGTTGCCAACACCGGTGATACCAAGCCAGCATCGAGCGTGACGGAGGCTGAATCAACCAAAGCGAGATCATTCTCGACTCTCAGCCAACCATCTTGATGATCGATGATCTTTGTTTTGAAGTCATCACCGATACTGAGCTTCGCGTCTGTCCAAAAGTCATTGATTCCCCGGGCCGGTAACTGTTTAAGCTGAACCCAACCACCATCTCTCAAAGCATCAACCGTGGAATAGACCAGACCGCTGCTAAGAATCTTGACGATCGATCGTTCACCATCGATTCCAACGAATCCATTTTCTCCTTTTGGTCCGTGTGGTCCGGTGCTTCCAATTGGCCCAATTGGTCCACGTGGTCCCATTAAACCAGCTGGTCCTGTAAACAGAGAAAATATATGGGATTAAACATAAAACAGCTAGGAAATTGAACATTTTTTTATGTAGAGACAAACTTTCTAATTTCAAACACTTGAACGAAAATTTTTTGTATTTATTAAACGCAT
>JBCCKZ010000624.1:0-3919 GCA_039027135.1 Planctomycetota bacterium | reverse complement strand
GTCTTTCGAGCTGGGACCGGTTGCAGCCCTTGCTGAGACTCAAACAAATTCACCAAGCATTAGTCAAATCCCGGGTTACGAGATCGGTGAAGAGCTACATCGTGGATCCCAGGGAATCGTCTATCGCGCTCATCAATCCAGCACGAATCGAGACGTAGCTATCAAATTTTTGCTTTCCGGTTCGCTCGGAGGCAGCAGCAGCCAACGCCGTTTTGAGCGTGAAGTGAAACTTGTTAGCGGACTCTCGCATCCTGGCATCGTACCGATTTTTGATAGTGGGCATGCGGAAAATCAGCCGTTCTTTGTCATGCCACTAGTCAATGGAACGAGGCTTGACGAGTACTTCCGTCTGGTTGACCAAGATCAGTCCAAGACGCTGAAAGTATTTTGCAAGGTTTGTGAGGCTGTCGGATACGCTCACCAGCATTCGATCGTCCATCGGGATTTGAAGCCGTCCAACATCTTGGTGGACATCGACGGGCAACCCAAAGTGCTCGACTTTGGATTAGCAAAGATCGGAGGCATCACTGGGAACGAGCAATCGATGTTGTCGATGACTGGGCAGATCATGGGCACCTTGGGATACATGAGCCCCGAACAAACCAAAGGCAACCCAGATAACATCCAACCCACATCCGATGTTTATTCGTTGGGTGTCATCCTCTACGAGCTGGTCACCCAAGCGTCACCCTATTCAATGGAGGGGTCGCTCGTCGAAAACCTAGTCACGATCCAACAGGCGGAACCGGATCCGAGACCATTACAGGCCAAGCGAGTTGATGCAGAACTACGCACCATCATCCTCAAGTCGCTCTCGAAGGCTCCCAATCGCAGGTATCCTTCCGCGGTCGAGCTTGGCGAAGACCTAAGACGACATCTCAGCGGTGAAGTCATTGAGGCGAGGCGCGACAGCGCGATTTATGTCATCCGAAAGCAACTCCGGCGAAATTGGCCCTACGTTGCAATCTGCGTCGCGTTGCTCGTCGGGTTGGTTGCCGGCGACTACTTTCTGCAGGGAGGAGCGGATGAACCCTCAATCCCTTCGCCTCTTCAACCATCCGAAGCTGAAACGCTTTACGGGCAAACCGACCTAGAGGCTCAAATGCATGCTTTACAAGATTTAATCCGCTTCGATGGCGATAGCCGCAGGATTGTTGCCAACACCATTCGAAGGTTTTGGGATTTGGACGCCCGCCAATTCTCGCCTGGAATGAGCGAAATGCACTTCAACGACCTGAAGAAATTGAAATCTCTGGCCAGCTTTTTGGCCGATCGACCGGGTGCTAGCGCGATTCAAAACTACATTAACTCGATCAACACCGCCCTTGAACAACCAGAGTCTCCCAAGACCTCTGGGCTTGCTGACGAGCTGGAGATGGATGTCCTCGAGCACGCTTTACTCGACTTGCAGGATCGCAAACAATTTAAGTCTGGCAAGGGAAAGCCCATTTGATGCCTCACGCGTGGTCGAAAGCCGTTGAATCGAATACACCAAGACGATAGTCAAACTGGCACCGCTCACATTGAGTCTCTCATCAATGAAGCTCGTCAGGGAAACAAAGACGCGCTCGGTGAATTGCTGGAGACCCATCGTCGCTATCTGGTTTTCCTCGCGCGAAGCGGTCTTCACGAGGACATGAGAGCCAAGACCGATCCATCGGACATCGCGCAAGAAGTTTGCGTTGCCGCTCAAGGAAACATGGCTGAATTCCGCGGTGAGTCACCGGAGGACTTTGCGGCTTGGATTCGCGGCATCCTCAAAAACACACTATCGATGCACTGTCGGAAGTACCTTGGCACACTGAAACGAGATGTTCGATTGGAACAACGCTGTTCACAGAGCGTTTCCGATGCATCTGACTTTCTGCAGTCACAAATGGCCGCCGACATCACTTCCCCAAGCCAACACTTGGCACGAAAGGAAACTTCGCTACAGCTTGCCGAAGCCATTGAAAGGCTGCCCGAAGACTACCGTGAGGTGATCATGCTCCGTCATGTGCAAAGCCTTCCATTCGCGGATGTTGCCAGTGAGATGGGACGTAGTGTTGACAGCGTCGAAAAGCTGTGGGTGCGTGGGCTGGCGAAGTTGCAAGGTTTGATGAAGGAGTAGTTTCACACATCGTTTTCCAGACCCCGCCCGGGTTCGGTCGTTCTACTCAATCGGAAACCCGGCGGAATCCGCTAGGCGCATGCAAGTCCTCGTGAAACATCTGCATACTGGCTAGTGTTTCATGACCCGCAGCATCAGCCTGGGACCTCATGGACGTACATCATCGTTAGCTGAAGTAGAGGATTACGATTAGCTTGCTGACGCTGCGGGTTAGGAAGACATCGGATCTGTAAAACCTTGACGGATCTTCCAGCGACAACCGGTGCTCCCCCAATCGTTGATGTCGGCAGCATCCGAACAACGATCTTACCCGTTAGGAGCGTTCAATTGGGCATGACGCAGGTTTTCTGGATAGTCCGTAGAGCAATTACAAAGGGTCTTCGTGCGAAAGAGCTTTCATGGCCGACTTCGCCGACTTGCGTTGGTAGCAACGCTCGCAACAACGCTCGTTGGCTGCACGCGATCACAATATCGCCTCGAAGCTGACCGCGAGGCTTACTGCACGATCGCGGAACGAAACAACGATCCGAGATGGGCTGAATCAAATCTCAGCATCGACCAAGATCCCCGAAGTCGATACAAGGAGTTTTACAACCAAGACTGCCCACCGATGCCACAAGATGACCCGGCATCTCATCGCTACATGCACTGCGTCGACGGCAAAAAGGGTTGGAAACACTGGGACGATAATGGCTTTCGCAGCCAGCTCGAGAATCCACAGTGGCAAGCACGCTTGGCAGAGTATGCCGAGATGAACGATCGTGGCGAAGTCGTGCTCGACATCGACTCGGCGCTTGCTCTCGCCTATGTTCATTCGCCCACCAATCAAAACAACTTGGAGACGCTGTATCTCTCATCGCTTGGCGTGACAGCAGAACGTTTCGCGTTGGACACCCAGTTCTTCGGTGGAACGGGGTTGGGCTATTCGCATACAGGTGACCTCGAGCCTGCAAGGATCGTCCCGATACCTGGTGGCTATGACATCCTTGGGCCAACCAACCGAAACGAGATCAATCGCCTCACCGTAGGGGAAGGCAATCCGGGAATCAATAGTACGATGGTTGCTAGCCGTCGATTTGCAACGGCTAGCCAATTAATGGTTGGCTTCGCCAACTCGTTTGTCTTTGAGTTCACCGGCAATGATGTAAGCCTCGGTAGCTCGCTGTTTAACTTCGTGTTCACGCAGCCACTGCTACGTGGAGCTGGTCGGGACATCGCACTTGAAAGCTTAACGCAGTCTGAGCGAACGCTTCTTTCGAACTTGCGTGCGTACAGTCAATTCCGCCAAGGCTTCTACACTCAAGTGGTAATCGGTGAGCTAGGAGTTACCGGGCCTCAAGCAAATGGTTCAGGAACGAATCTTCAGTCATTTTCCGGCTTCGGAGGCGTCAACGGCTTTCTTGGGCTCTTGCAACAGTCTCAGGTGATTCGTAACACGGAAGACAACCTGAGACTTCAACTAAGAACCCTCGATCGTCTGGAAGCGCTGTTCGAAAACGAGCTCATCGACATCGTTCAAGTCGATCAGTTTCGTCAGAACATCGAATCAACTCGCGCACAACTGCTCGACCAGATCAACGGACTGGAACTGGCACAAGACAATTATCTCACACAGATTCTCGGGCTGCCGCCCAATCTTCCGATCGATCTGGACGAGAGCTTGATCGAACAGTTCCAGCTCATTCCAGTGGAAACGGCCGAACTTGCGGGCCAACTTCTGGACTTCCAATCGCGAATTGGAAACATCGGTGAGCTCACCAGTCTCTCGACGAGAATTGGAATCCTTCAAGAAGCTTTGCCTGCCCTGGC
>JBCCKZ010000623.1:0-3919 GCA_039027135.1 Planctomycetota bacterium | reverse complement strand
GACGCTTCCTTTTCCCAGGATATTCAGGTAGCCATTGTCGACGATTCAGGCAATCGTTTGGTCTTAGGAAGTGGATTTGCTCCGGTTCTCGAGGCGGGCCTTTCTTGGACAGCCGGCGCTGCCAATGGAACGGATGGCCTTCCCGAGTTCACCGATGATGCTGGCAACTATGGCGCTATCTTCACGCCCGGTGATTGGGCGGCTGACTTCGCTGCATTCGGCACGGGTTCGCCGGGAACGTTTAGTGTGAACTTTCAGGATGGCTGGAATGGCGCTGGCAATGTCACGACCTTTCTTGGCAACGCAACGGTCGTTATCACTGCGACCGCAGTTCCCGAGCCCAGTTCCTTTGCAATGGTTGGATTGCTGACATGCGGATTGGCTATACGACGGCGTCGGCATGCAACAAATGATCGATGTTGCGCCGATAGCGTGTGTCGTTCAACGACTCAATCAGGGCTCCGGAGGTAGCAGGCAATGGATAGACTCGAACGCCCAATTCGACTTCGGCCAACCAAATGTGCGTTGACACTGGTCGAGTTGATCGTCGTGCTGTTTATCCTGATTGGCCTCGGCGGATTGATCATCCCGAGAATCGTCACCAGTATTTCTGACGCACGAGAGACGACTTCCCGCTCTAGTTTGGCAACCGTGCGTGATGCGGCGATGCAATATTGGCGAGACTGCAAGTACCTCATTGCAGAGCAAGAAGCGTCGAACGCCAGCTTCGCGGTTCGAATTGACGATCTCATGTTCAATCCTTTCGGGAGCTCGGGTGCATTCGATCCTTCCACCGGGCTTGGTTGGCGTGGTCCCTATCTAGCCGTCACGAACCAAGTCACTATCGACGATCCCAATCGGCCTTTGGAAGACTTACCTGACGCATTTCGCCTCGACTCAAACTTTGACCGATACTTCCGAGTCAACACGACGACAGCGACGGAAGTCCCAGCGATTCTTGATACTTGGGGTACGCCCATCATCATCCAAGACGTCACCGCATTTAACACAAGTGGTGGTACCGCACCAATTCTCGGTCAGGAAAGAATTTTGCGAGTTGTATCCGCAGGCTCAGGCCCTTCGAGTCAAGCAAATGCTCAAGTGCGAAGGAACTTGATCAAGGTAGATCATGATCCCGAGGTTGAAGAGGTTGAAGATAGCGACACACCCGACGACCTTTCGCTTACGTTTGTAGTTCGGTAGAGGTCATGAGCTACAGCACTTCATCGTCTTGCCGTTTCGCTTTGACCCTCGTCGAGTTGGTTGTTGTTCTGGTCATCCTTGCTGCATTGACGGGCATAGCGGTCCAGTCGCTCGAGCCATTAGCCGATCAATCTAGGCTTGAGGCGACGCAAACGACACTTCAAAACGTCGACGATGCAATCCTTCAGCAGACACGTTCTGCAGACGGCACGCTGGGTTATTTGGGTTTCGTTGCTGACATGGGAAGACTGCCGCTTCTGTTTGACGTCGACCCCAGTGCCAGCGTTGTGAATCTTCAGCCAGTCGAGCTGTGGACCAATGACATCGACTTCGACGGCACCGCAGACCTCACACCTTATGCTCTCCGAAACTATGTAGACCCGTTCACAGGTGATCAACTCGGTTCTGTAATTGGGAGTGGCTGGCGTGGTCCCTACATTCAAGCTCCAACTAGCGAACCTGAAGTTCGCGACGGCTACGGTCGGCCACTAACTTTCGAGGTCAATGCCGCCAACAAGCAGCTTTTGAACTTCGAGTCATTCGGAGCAGATGGTCAATCAGGAAGTCGTGGTGGGACTTATGATCCGGATAGCTTTGCTCCCAGTGGCGGTTACGGCTCCCCCGCTCGCTTCAAGGGAAGCCTCGATATTATGGTAACTCAAGGCGGCACCGAGCCCGAAGTCTTAGACTCCAACGGACAACCGATAACGATCACCCGATCAGGCACACAGCGTCTTTTTGTTCGAGTTTTTGGTCCGTCTCCCGGACAAAGTATGGTGTCGAATGTGGCAACAGAGCCCGCGGGGGACGCCACCATTTTAGTAAACGAGCTTCTGCCGGAAGTCGCCGATGATAGTTTCGATGCGGTTGTGCCAACGAGTCTTTCAGGACTGACATTCGGTACCTATCTAGTCCAAGCCCTCGTCACCGAACGGTCCACCGGCTCCTTCAGTAGCCCTCCTGCCGCGGACGGCGATGAGGATGTGGTGATTAACTCTGCCGGCACAGAGCGTCGTTCTCGGCTGCATCGAGTCGTTATTCAACCTGGCATTACATCCTTGGTCTTGGAAATCCCGCCGCCCTGATTAGAACGGTGTCCCCAACAAACCAGGTCACCGGCTCGGGACGATTAAACCCAATGCCCAACTAAACCCCATGCTCAACGGATCAGACGCTAAGTAGACACAATGTCCAAACGAACCATCCTCCTCATCACTGAAACGACACTCGGGCGGTTTGACCTGTCCGGGGGATCGTCGCCTACAGTGACTGAAAGCTGGGTTCGGCCGAGTTTCGCATCGCAATCCGCCGGGACGCTAGCTGATGCCGCCCTTCGGTTGGGTGGTTCCCGACGACGCCAGGTTTATGTGTTGACCACACGGTGTTGGACAGGTTCCATCGCCATCGGACCCGAGTTGATATCTGGCGCGTCGGGGGATGACCTCGACCAAATGATTGCACTGGAGGCGGAAACTTATTCCGGAATTTCGGCCTTCGAGAGCGCATCCAGCAATCGCGCCCTTCCACCGGACGCCCTAGGTGATCAACGATTCTGGCTCACCCAGATCCCTGACCACGATCTGCGTTCGATCGACGATGCATTGCGGCAAGCGGGTGCCAAGCTTGCCGGCGTCGCTCACCCGGCCGTCCCCAAGATCGAACCCATCCAATCACCCACCGATGAATGGCGTTCACTTCAGAACTGGGATGAAGCCACTTTATTGATGAGAGGCTGCGGCGAAGCGGTCGCGGACTTCCATTCAATGTCCTCGGGGCTGCAATCCCAACGGACCATACAAGAGTTCGAGACATTCTTTCATGGGATCGAGAGCACCGCACAACTCGAGTGGCTGGGCGTTGGCGAATTGCCACCTACACTTTCTACTCTGCCGCAAGCGGAAGACCATCGTCGAATCGATACAGCATCGGAGTCTGGTCTCTGTCGCTGGGCAGCCGCCTGGATGGGATCGCAGGCAAAGCAATCCGTCGGATCGCCTCTGGTAACCATTCCCAAGCGGCCGATGTCAAAGGAGGTTGGACTCGCGATTTCAGCGGCACTCGGGTTATTGATGATGGGTGCTTGTTTTCTTCATTATCGATACATGAGCCAACAACTGGCCGATATCGAAGCCAGCGTTGATCAAATGCAGGGGCAACGGGATCAACTAAAGAACGATCAAGATGCAGCGAAGGAATTAAAGAAACAGACTGATGAAGTGGATGCTGAAACCGCAACTCTACTGACGAGCGTGAAGCAGGCTCAATCTGATGTTCTTAAAGCGGGCCAGATCATCGAACGAGGTGATCGACGATGGCTTTCGCTCGTCGATGCACTTGTCGAAGTTTCCGATAAAGATGGCTGGGTTCGCGAAATTCAATCGACCGATGGAACCGTGTCGATCCGAGGATTGGCTATGAACGACGCGGCTGTTCATCGTTTGGCCGCGCGATTGGAGTCAACATCGGCCTCTAGCGAATGGCAAATCCTGCCCGCTTCCACAATGGTCAACGAGGAATCTCGTTTGACCGAATTCGCGATCGATTTGATCGCCCTTGGGACCCAATGAGCAAAGTAACTGGGTTGGTCAGACCAACCCAAGGAACGAATTGATGAACCAAAGCAATCAAGAGAAACCGAGCCCCATCCTCATGCTGGCGCCAATTGCGCTCGTATTACTAGGGTATCACTATCTCTTTCATTCCAAGCTCAACTCAG
>JBCCKZ010000622.1:0-3922 GCA_039027135.1 Planctomycetota bacterium | reverse complement strand
TGCGAATGCGCCGTTTGAGTCGGGTGGCGAGTCCCTGGCCATTGATGGCGCATTCGGCCTCAATTTCAATCGCGGCAATATCGCCGTGTCGGGTCAATATACGCTGCGCGAAGATCTCTCCCGGGATATCAAACCTTCAAATATTCTTCTTCCGACGAACGTCGAGCGTGTGGTCTTGACGGACTTTGGCTTGGCTCGCGCGGTCGATGATGCGACGTTGACTTGCAGCGGTGTCATCGCGGGAACGCCTCAGTACATGTCGCCCGAGCAGGCGAAGGGTGAATTGATTGATCACCGGAGCGATCTATTCTCGTTGGGAAGTGTTCTCTACGCGATGGCGGCTGGACGCCCACCGTTTCGGGCCGAGACGCCATACGGAATCATCCGCCGAATCGTGGAAACGGAAACGACGCCGCTTCGCCAGATTGATGGTGCGATACCAGTTTGGTTTGAGCGACTGATCAAGCGACTGCACGCGAAGGATCCAGAGCATCGTATCGGAACGGCGGATGAGGCGGCTGAGTTGATGGAAGCCTGCCTTTCTCATGTTCAGAATCGTGATCTGGCCATTCCGGAGACCTTGATCAGACCGACAAAGCGTTCACGCAAATGGGTGGTCACTGTCATCACGATGATTGTTGTGCTGATGTTATTGATTTGGCTTTGGCGTCCACCCAGCATGAATGCGTTGCGTGAGATAGATCGCGATGAAGCGATGCTGGTCGAGGTCGAGAATGAAATCGACACACTTTTGGCTGAATCTGAATCTTTGGAAAGGAAGTAAAAATGAAATGGTCGCGTTATGGAATGGTTCTCATCTCGTGCATGATGGGATGCACGATGACCTATGCTCAGGCCAAGCCAGAGGGGAAAAGCAATGGAAACGCTATTCCAATCGATGTTTCAGTGGATGTGAACGCATCGGATTTGGATGCGGAGTTGAAGAAGGCATACCTACTATTGGAACTTCGGGAAGCGGAGCTGTCGGATGTCAACCGACGCTTGTCAAATGAACAAGATAGATTTCGCGTTAGTATCGACCGTTTGAAGGAAAACGTCGAAGTAGCCAAAGCAAGTCTATTGGAACATGCAGAAAGACAAAGGAAGTTAGAAAAAGAGTTCGAAGCCGGTGGCACGAACGAAAAGGCGTTGAGGGAGCATGAGGCCCTTCAGAAAAAAGCTGCCCGCCAATTGGAGAATAATGAGAACGCTTTAAAGGAAGTAAAGCAAGTTCTAGAAAGTAAGAGCGCGGAGTTCAAACTCCCTGTGGAAAGAGCACAGATTGCCGTTCAGCTAGCTAGGAACCAATGGATATTGATACAGGAAAAGATCAAGGCAAATAAGTCAAAACGGATATCCATTCCAGTCGAGATAAAGAAGGTAAGTCCACTCGAAGCAGTGGGCTTAACCAAAGAAGATCTCGCCGATTGCAAGTTGCATGTCATCGGCCTCTACAGCGCTACGAATAACCAACAGGACGATCAGGTTTTCGTAGAAATCCAGTCACTGGATTCGCCGGCCGTCATCGTCGTTTCATCCTACTACGAAACCATGTGGCGAATCAAAGTGAAGGATCCTAGTCAAGTGAAGTTGGTGATCATGACTGGGTACAAGGCTCAGGTGGGTACGATCCAAGGAACATCGAAAGAACTGCCGCTATTGAATCTGACGTACTTTGGAAAATCGAAACAAATCAATCGTAATGGATACTGGGCCTACGCTTACAACTGGCCAACCGACGAAGGTCGTAAGATGGCTAGAATGCTCTACGAGATCACTGGTTTGACCGCCTCGACATTCCAAGGCATGAACGATGCGCGGAGCCTGACCATTGATGGAAAGCGGGGAAAGTTAACCAACCGCCAGGCGAAAGAACCAATTCCTGGATTGCTTACCGCGGCGGAGCTCGCGGCGGAACCGATTGAATTTCCCAGCGGTAGGGAAGTCAATCAAGAAAGTTCAGAGCGCTCGATGGGAGCCGTCGAGAATAGTCTCGATGAGTTGTTCGCGGCTGAAGCCGCATCGAAAATTGCGATGCGGAAGATCGAAGATGAGATCAAGCATTCCGAGAAGGACCTCGCGAAGCTTGAAAATGAAATAGAGAAGTTGTTGCCTGAAGCCCGACGAGCGGTTGAGGGCAAGCAAAGAATTCAATTGGTCGAGCTAGTTCGCAGGCAGTTTGAAAGACAGCAGTCGCATCGAGCGAGCCGGGTTAAACTCTCACAATACAAGTTGCAGTTGGTGGAGATACGACGTCTTCTACGTGAACGTGATTCCGAGGAGATTGTGGAGGAGCGAATCAAGATGTTGCTGGCTGATGAGAGCCAGTGAGCCGCTGGAGGAGCGTGCGACTCCGCGGGTGCTTCGGTTGACGGTTGTGAGAGCCGTCGGAGTTTTCGGATGATGGCCTAATACACAGTGCTTATATTGCATTGTGTGAAGACTCCGGCGAGGACTGACAGGAGCTTCTTAACGAAGTAGAGATGTTGATTCGGTTGGCTTTTTTCGCATCGGTAAGCTCTAACGAGCACTATCGTTCGTACCCCACAATCAATGCTTAAGGTGTATCCGAGAACCTCAGCCGAAGTGCGCTAGCGTCCGGTTTCGACGGGAACCGCTGGCTAGCGCCCAGTCGGCTGATAGGTACTCAGATAGGCACTAAGGTGTATCCAAAAACCTCGGCCGAAACGCACTAGCGTCCGGTTTCGACGGGAACCGCTGGCTGGCGCCCAGTCGGCTGATAGGTATTCAGATAGGCACTAAGGTGTATCCGAGAACCTCAGCCGAAACGCACTAGCGTCCGGTTTCCTCGGGAACCGCGGGCTGGCGCCCAGTCGGCTGATAGGTATTCGGATGGGCTCTAGGGGCGGTCTCGCTTCCTCGCCATCAGAGGCACGCGCGGAGTCGTATGCTCTTCCTTCGGGTCATTGCTGGTATCAAGTCGTGCCGGCCTTTGGTCAGCCATTGCGGGAAGTTGCTAAAATTCTGTGGATCTTTGTGCCGAGACGCGTAACGACTGGGTGATCGGCATTCGAACGTGGACTCTGGGAGCAGACTTGACCTCGCTAGCCATAAACCAGTCATTTTTGATCTCAGTGGTCGTCGGATTGGCCGTTGTGGGATGTAGTGGGCGATCTACCCTTCCTCGCCAGAGAGTTGGTTCGCTTGATGGCTCGGTCACCATTCACGGAGACGTATGGGCTGATAATTGGTTTGCGTTATACCTGGGTGATAGGTTGCTCGTCGAAGACTCCGTCAGCATCAAGACCGAACGCTCGTTCAACGCTGAGAGTTTCTCATTCAAAGCAGATTATCCGATTGTGCTCAACCTGATTGCCAAGGATTTCAAGGAGAACGACTCTGGTCTTGAATACATCGGGACACGAAAACAGCAACTGGGTGATGGAGGACTGATTGCCCAGTTTCGTGATGCTGCGACGGGACAATTGATTGCGGGCACGAACGCCAAATGGCAGTGTTACGTCATTCATCGTGGGCCGTTGGATCGTCAATGCGCCGCACAAGATTCACCGGTTGTCGGTGAGGGGCCATGTGAGTTCACATCGATTGATGAGCCAGCAGGGTGGAAATCTATCGACTATTCCACCTCGGATTGGTCGTTGGCAACCGAATTCACCGAGAGTGATGTGCGTCCCAAAGACGGATATGATCGTGTGGATTGGGATTGGGGTGCTAAGTTGATTTGGAGCGAGGATCTAGAGAAAGACAACACCGTTCTCTTTCGAGTTGTGATCAATGGACCAGGAAACTAGTTCGCTAAGGCAATAAATATGAGACGGTACCTATCTTATGTCATTCTTTTGATCGTTTCGATCAGCCAACAATCCACTAGGGGACATCAGAACCATTCCGATGAACGCGAGGAAGGTTTGGTGGGTGGGTCTCCTGCGTCGGAGGGTCA
>JBCCKZ010000621.1:0-3924 GCA_039027135.1 Planctomycetota bacterium | reverse complement strand
GTTTCTGGGTCCTGACGTACTTCAAACGTCTTCAACTCGCCTTGCTCGTCATCAAATGAGACGATTCGCATGCTGGTTGCCACACCAGGATCCTTGAACTCGGCAAAAAGCGGTTCATTGATTTTGATGTTCGTTCCAGCCTCCTGGCTACTCGGCCAGGCGACAATCATCGCAAGCAGCGCCAGAGCAACGGCGACCAACCAAAAGATTCCGGTCTTGGTAGATTCAGTCATCGAAGTTTAGGTGAAAGATAGGTTTTTACTTGTGGTGCTAATGAAGTCGGATGGGCCGCAAGGACCGTCTATTTCAAACGGCTCTTGGCAATGCTCTCGCGTTCGCGTAGACGTCTCGCCGCGAAAACAACGACTCCAACAACCAGCGGTGGAATGCAAGGCAGAACAACCGCATACGCTTTGACTTGATTTTGCAGCTTCGTCACGGTGTCATCAGCCACGCGTTGGGCATCGCGGATCTTGGTGTCACGCTCACGTTCCAACTTGGCCAGCTTCACGTTGAGCTTTCGATTGGCTAACGATTGCTCTCGCTCGAACTGCTGCATCTTGGCTTGCAATTGAGAACGGGAAACACTCCGCGTGCCGTCCTGCATCTTTTCGATGTCTTCCTGTAGCCCTGCAACTGCCTTTTGGACTTCTTCTTCGGCCTCACGCTTAGCGATCTCGAAGTCTTCCTCGAATTGCTTACTCGAATCCGAAACGACCTGCTGAGCGTCCTTGCGGACCGAATCAATCATAACGAGCGATGTGAAGCTAGGCTCGTGCTTACGAACCTCAATGAAGTCGTATTGGCCGGTTAGCCAATCGATGACGTTGAGAACAAACGTGACGTTCTGGAATTGAAATCGAACTTCGGGAATCGAATCCGGGTCGGCTCTGAGCATCAAAAACTCCGGCAGCATCAAATCGGTGTCGCCAACGTACACCGCACGAACCGGCTTCTCCTCTGACTCTTTCGATTCTTCGCCGCCATCTTCGCTCTCACCATCATCGTTAGACTCGGGTGAATCAACAGTCCCTTCAATCGCCATCGCAACGGACTGAAAACCCCGAATTTCTTCAACAACACGGTCGAGCGTGGTCTCGCCTCGCATGATTGAAGTCGTTTCGGCATTGGCGAGAAGCCCCGACGGGTTTCCAGTACGCAAGAGCGTTGTGTGGGTTAGCATGGCATCTTCTCTGGCTCGAACTCCACTACCAACAATCAACAACACCTCATTCATTCCCGAAGTGATGGGGTTGTCACTGGTTAGCGGTTCGAACCCTCGTGCGGCCGCTTCCTCGCCGTCGCCCTCGCTAAACCCCGGTGCCTGATCGTCGATGAACATCCACAGCGGGTTGGCGCTGTCTTCGAGAGCGGGATAGGGATTGAACGCCTGCCATACCACCTTGGGATCAAAACCGCCTTGAGGTGTCAGATCATGGGGAACGTCCAGCTCGAGCAAGTCCCAGAGCTCACGAATGTTGCCTTTGGGCTGTTGGCCGCCTCCACCACCAAACATTCCACCCGGAGCCTGCTTGGGCTGGCCTGTGGGTGTAATGTAGCTGGCACCTAGGGGTGCTGGGTCCTCAAATATCGCGGTGGGAACGCCTTCTTGAATTGCCTCGAGCAGACGAGTGAACTGCTCGGGAGAAAGCGAAGAGGGCTGGACACAGACCAACGCCGCGTAAACACCAGACGAAATCGGCGATGAGAGATCAACCTCTTCAACTTCGTACTGCTTCCCAAGCTCTTCGATGAGTGGATGTTGCGGCACCTGCTGCATTTGCATACCGTTCATCACCATGCCCCCCATCAGGCGAGCGTCACTGGCAACAATGCCAAGACGCTTCTTGGTTCCGGAGGCGACGGTGTCAATTGAACGGACGAGCTCATATTCGACCGGCACGCCGTATTCGAAGATGGGCACGGTGACGTTCTGCAGACCGGACTTGAAAGCGGCACCCAAGATGAACTTCTTTCGAGTGGGTGTTCCCTTCTCTCGGACGAGTCTTTCGACGGGCTCGATGCCGAATCTCTCTTCGGCGAGCTTGGCCTCTTCGCTGGAAAGCTCAATATCCTCGTAGAGATTGACCTCAATCTCACGTCCACCGGAAGCAGCCTCGCTGCGGAACTCCTTGAGCAGCGTGACCAGCTCGTAGCGAGTCTTAGCATAGGTCTCCGGGATGTCCTTACTGATGTAGGCATCGATCACAACCTTCTTGTCCGTATTCAGATCGCGGATCAAAGATTCGGTCGCTGGCGAAAGCGAACTGACCTTGCCCTCAGTCAAATCCTGGCGAACGACATCTTTGGTGCGAAACAAAACAACCGCACCAGCCGCGATCACAACCAACGCCAAGACGCGGGCAAGGTAGTGCCAAGCCATTGTGTTGCCATCTTTGCCGCCGGTCCAATGACGACGCCCGATTAAGACCATGCAGAGATACAATCCGATCACAGCGACGAGCACGAAGTAGACGATCGACGAACTGCTGATCACACCGCGTCCCAGGTCATCAAAAGGGCGAGCGATTCCCGATTCGCCAATGATTTGGGCAATCCGTTGAGAGGGACTGATGCCTTGTATCAATGACGCAAAAGCGAGTGGGGCATTGAACAAAGCCCCCAAAACAAATCCAACCGTCAGGTTCGAAGTCAGGAAAGACGCCACCATACCAATGGCGATCATGGTCAAACCAACGAGATAGTATCCCAGATAGCTCGTGAAGATCAGGCCAACATCGAGTTCACCCTCGGTCAAGACCGCAAGCGTCATGAACGTCGCAAGCTGGCTGAACAAAAGTGATGCCGTGAAAATCGCCGCGGCTGCAGAGTACTTCCCGATGACAATGTCAAAGTCATCAGCCGGAAGCGTTAGCAAGAGCTCATCGGTTCCTTGTCGTTTCTCCTCCGCCCAGATACTCATCGTGATGGCGGGAATGAATACCAACATGATCAGCGGAAACCAATAGTTGAGCTCGTCCAGCGTGGCGAGGTTCTGCGCGAAAAAGCGATCAGGCCAGAAGGCGGCTACCGACGTCAGGAACACAAAAATACAGAGGAAGACATAGCCCGTTGGATTGCTGAAATATCCGACGAAGTTACGCCGCATGACGGCATAGGCCGCCTGCTTTGTCTTCGAAAGAACCAGTACAAAGCCCAGCAAGATCAACAGCAGGACCAAGTCGTAGGCAATCAACGTGGCGAGTGCCAATGCGATGTTATTCAGTGGCATGGTGGGATGTTGAAGAGAGATCAGTTTCGTTGGATGGAGCCTCGGACAACCTTGCACGCGAGGCGGCGGAGTGTGTCGTTAGACCGAGGTGATCGCTTCGGCGGCACCGGTCAACTCATGGAAAGCCTGATCAAGGTCACCCTTTCCGATTTCTCGAAGCTCATCGACGCCTCCGTCGTAAACGACCCTGCCTTCGTTAATCATGACAACTCGATCCGCCATCGCCTCGACTTCCTGCAAGATGTGAGTCGAAAGCAAAATCGTCTTCGTCTCGGCCAAGCGCTTCATGGTCTTTCGGACACCCTGAATCTGGTTGGGATCCAAGCCCGCCGTCGGCTCATCCATGATTAAAACATCAGGCTCATGCAATAGTGCTTGGCTCATCCCAACACGCTGCTTGAAACCCTTGGAAAGCTTGCTGGTCGGCTTGTAGACCACACTCGAAAGGTCACAAATGTCGATCACGGCATCGATGCGTTCCTTCTTGACCGCAGGCGACATTCCTCTCGCGTCAGCGAAGAAGTCCAACATCGAAAGCGGCGTCATTTCCGGATAGAGAGGGCCATTTTCAGGCAGGTAACCCAATTGACGGCTGCCTTCGATGCGATCATCCATCATGTTATGACCTGCGATCTTGCCGTGCCCCTCCGACGGCGCGATGTAGCCAGTAAGCATCTTCATCGTGGTCGATT
>JBCCKZ010000620.1:0-3933 GCA_039027135.1 Planctomycetota bacterium | reverse complement strand
TGACAATGTTTCGAATATCGGTGAATCCGAAGAAGCCAAGGATCTGTTCAACGTAGGGCTTTTGGTGGTCCATGCCAGATGCCTCACCACCGTAGGCTCCACCGCGCGCTGAAATCACCACAGCCGGTTTGCCTGTAATCAAGCCGCTATAGCCGGTTTCCGGATCGAAAGCGAATGTCTGACCAGGTTGAGCTATCACATCAATGTAGTGCTTGAATTTGTAGGGAACACCAAAGTTCCACATGGGAACACTGAATACGTACTTATCGGCTGACTTGAACTGCTCGATCACATCGACGACAGCCTGCCAAGCCTTTGCTTGATCGTCGTCGAAATCTTTACCATGGAGAACCTGATACTTGGCATCAATGGTGAAGCCATCGAATTCCGGGAGCGCTGTGTCCCAGAGATCGAGAGTGACAACTTCATCATCGGGATTGGCGGCTTGGTAAGCCGCCAGAAACGCTTTCGAAACCTCAATCGATTTCGATCGTTGCTTCCGAGGTGAAGATTCGACGTAAAGTAGCTTGGCCATGGGATTGGACTCCGTGCAAACGTGAAAGGAAATGATTGATAGAAGTGGCTTTTGCATCTGACTTATTCATGCTGCGAATGCTTGCCACCGAATGACTTCAGTCGCTGACTCGAGCGTATCCGCCGAAGTAAGCAACGGGAGACCATGACGGACTCACCGGAGGTAGAGCCGGATCCAAATCCGAGAACTCTTGCGTGGCGTACGTCGTCCTTCCGTCGACCAGCGTCATGACGGATTCGATGTCTTTGATTTGTTCTTCGTCGACAGTGAAATAGTCGTTCGACAACACCGCTAAATCTGCGAACTGGCCCGGGGCAATACGTCCCTTCATTCCATCTTCACCGCTGAACCAAGCGCTCCCGATAGTGTAAAGACGCAAAGCTTCCTCGCGGGTTAAGCAATTCGACCTGGGGTAAAGGCGAGTTCCACCGATAGTCTTCCCAGAGACCATCCAGTGGAGCGACAACCAGGGGTTATAACTGGAAACCCGCGTGGCATCGGTTCCTGCCCCAAGTGGAATGCCACTATCGATGAGTTTCCGCAGTGGAGGTGACTGGGCCGTCACCTCGGCACCATAACGCTGCAAGAAATACTCGCCTGCAAACGACATTCGATTTTGAATCGCAATGCCTCCTCCAAGTTCTTTTACCCGTGCGATGCTATCGGGCGAGATCGTTTCGGCATGATCGATAGCCCATCGCCGACCCGCGAAATCAATCTCGTTTTGGTCTAGTTCTTCGAAGACATCAAGCAATTGACGAATCGATTCGTCGTACGTGGCATGCTGACGAATGGGCCAGTTGTTTCGCAGCAGCAGTCGAGCGACCGGAAGCAACTGCTGCCTCATGTCAGGCACCAAATCAGGCCTTGGTGAGAGGAAGTTTTCGAAATCGCCAGCGGCCCAAACCAGGTACTCACCTCCGCCCCGTACCGCGTAACCGTTAAGTGTTTTCAAGGCGTGGTTGTAATCACGTGAGTTCGCTTGCAACCAGCGCCTGAAATCCACGAACTCTTTGCCCGGAGACTGTGGAAACAAATAGACGCTCACACGCATGGGCATCTCTCCTCGACGGGCAAGGACTTCAGTCGCGATGTAGTTGTCGGGGAAATTGTGCCCTCCACCTCCCGCATCCACTACGCTCGTCAGACCGAATCTCGCCAATTCGTGATACCAGTGTTTCGTGGAATTGATCTGGTCCTTAACCGACATTGATGGCAATGCACCAATGGTCTTGTAGAGAATCATCGCGTTGGGCTCAGCGTAGAGCTCGGCCCCTCCATCGGTGAACACATAGCGGCTCTGCGAGTTCGGTGGCCTAGTCTCCTCAGTGATGCCAAGAGCCACACAGCCGGCTTTGTTCAAGAAACCAACGCTATAAAGAAACATCACATAGACAGGTGTATCGGGCGCGACTTCATTTAGTTCGGCAACCGTCGGCAATCGCTTCTCTTCGAACTGGTACGGTGACCAGCCTCCAATGACTCGGACCCATTGTCCTTTCGGGGTTCGAGCGGCTTGCTCGCGGATCATCTCCAGTCCTTCACGCAGCGAGCGGACTCCATCCCAACGCAGTTCGAGGTTGTAAAATCGACCACCACGGACTGCATGAAGGTGTGAGTCATTCAATCCGGGAATGACTGGCCGGCCATTCAGATCAATGACCTTTGTCCGTTGGCCCTTGAATCGTTCAGCAGAGGCTTGGTCGCCCACTTGAATGAAACGCCCGCCAGAGATCGCACAGGCTTCGGCGTTCGGTTGGCCATCAACGTTGGTATAGATGTTGCCATTGATTAGGATCGTGTCGGCGAACTTAACCTCATCGGGAACGAACGTGTCGTTTGAATGCCCCATCAGATTGGGGTTTCCCGCCTCAACAACGACCACAAAGAAACACGCCAGCTGACAGATGCAGACGACGTGCGCTACTACCGCGAATCGAGATCGTGCCTGCTTCAGGATCATGTTTGTAATTCGCTTCTTTTAAAGTGATCTTTCGGTTTCGATTCAGTCGTTCAGTGGGATACTGATTGTGAAGTTGCTTGAATCCAGCCTGCAAACAGGCGAGTGAGAAGAGGCATCACGAGCCAAGTGAGAGTGACGACGGCGACGCCGGTCACGACTCCCGTTATCGCGATGGGATTGAACGATCCAAATATTGTTGGGAGCGTACGAGACCAGAAAAGCACTACGGGGAAGACGCCTAGCCAGGTAACGATCGCCATCTTCCAACGAACCGGTGGTTCTGAGCCCGATGAACGGAAGAACGCTTCCAACCCATGCAGCTGCCGATGCAGCGGCTCTCCCTCAACCAGCGGCGCAACTTCTACCTGCCACTGAGCGAACAGGTCCGAATCATAGAACTCACGCATCTGCTCAGCGCTGGTAAACGATCGCAGGATGCCGTACTCGCGCGGACGGCTCGCATCGGTCGGATGGAGCAAGTGCGCCCCCGTCGTGCCGTGATGACTAAGCGAACGTGCGACAAAGCACTTGAGTGCCTCTTCGAATTCGCACTCTTTCCCCTCCCGAACCACACGGGTGATAGCGCAATGAACCATGCTCATGATGTCGACTCCTGTAATCATGCTCGAAGCAGGGCTAACTCAACCAGCTTTCGCCGCTTGCAGGTTGGCATAACTAGTCATCAAGTTGCGATAGTTTGGAAGGTGATTGGAAAGCAGATTCCCGAGTCCCTCCATGTCGTTTCGCCAGTCGCGATGGAGCTCGCAAGCCACGGCAAACCAATTGACTAGTTGGCAACCAGCCGCTTGCATGCGATGCCAGGCGGCTTGCTGGACAGTGGTGTTGAACGTGCCAGATGCGTCCGTTACCACAAACACGTCGTACCCTGCCTCGATCGCTGACAATGCGACGAACGCGACACAGACATCCGTCACGACACCAGCGATTATGAGCTGTTTACGACCTGTCTCCTCGACGGCTCGAACGAAATCTTCGTTATCCCACGCATTGATCTGACCAGGTCGATGGATAAAGGGCGCGTCGGGGAATCTCTCCTCTATCTCGGGCACGATGGGACCGTTGGGACCTTCGTCAAAGCTGGTCGTGAGGACGGTTGGTAGGTTGAAGAATTTGCCAATGTCAGCCAAGGCGATGACGCTGTTCTTGAAATCATCGGGTGAGAAGTCTTGCACCAATGAGATCAGGCCCGATTGGTGGTCAACGAGCAGCAATGCGGCTTGGTCTTTATCAAGTTTCAAATATTCCGTCATGGGGGTTCTCCAGCAAGAGATGAGAGTTGAATGGGTAACGAAACGTTAATCGTTGACAACTTCATTGAAGCGACAGCCGTTAGAGCTGGTTGAATTCAGTATCAACAACAAACAAGGCAACTGGCCATCTATTTACATGTAAACCTTTAGAGTTTGAGATGGCT
>JBCCKZ010000619.1:0-3935 GCA_039027135.1 Planctomycetota bacterium | reverse complement strand
TCGGAGTCGTGCCACGTTCATTGGATAGCGTCCAAAATCGCCAGAGTAGTGTCGCGGCCAAGATCGGAAACGCGAACACTACCAATGACTGTGCGATGACAATGAAACGCACCAGTGCAACATCAAGCAAGATCGCTACCATGGAAATGGTCATTCCAATCGCCAGCATCGCGATCGTGCAATAACGGACTGCCGGCGAGCTGAGGTCAGTGGGTTTGCCAAGGACATCAGCCAATACGACGCCGCCAATCAATGCATTGACGACGAACGAACTCAGCGCCGCTGCCATCACGCCGATGGAGAATAACTGCACTGAATAAGAACCGCTCGTGGTGAGCAATCGGGCCACCGCCGCCGCGTCAGTCAGTTCTGAAAGCGATACCTGTCCGGATAGACTTGATGCCGCTGTTACGACCAGAACGGCGGTCATGATGGACAAAGAACCTATTCCCACCAAGGCGTCGACCATCGCTGCCCTGGCGTCTTCGACTTTCCAACCTTTTTGCTTGGGTTGATACGTCTGATAAAAAGCTCCGGCAACCGAGAACGTCGTCGCTAAAAGGGCCGCGAGCCCTTTCCAAGTCGTGATAGCGCCATCGGATCCCGCCGATTCATCCGGCCATTTGGGAACCAATCCGCCAAGCACTCCAGACAGCGACGGCCCGGCAACATAACAAGAGTACAAGAATGCCGCAGCCATCAGGGCAACAAAAGCGATCATGCCGCGTTCGATGATCCGATACAGCGAACCTCTGCCCGTTGCCCACATCCACATGAGCACGCCATTGAAAACCAGCAACCCGACTACCTGAAGCAATCCGTTTTGCGATGTTCCCTCTTGATTTCGTAGTCCATCAAACGCCATCAGCAATGCGTGGTTATTCGACGCTTGAAAAAGAGCAATCGCAAATGCCAACGAACCACCCACCAGGATCGCTGCCCAACCTCCAATGCGTGATCGGATCGCCGTCGCCATGCTGTCGGGGCTTCGGATACCGATCTGCATCGCCCCAAGCGTCATCGACAACATCAGGATGCCTGCCATCGGCACCACCCAAAGCATGTCGTATCCGAATCCACAGCCTACCCTGGCCGAATTGACGATGCTGCCAGGCCCCAAAACCACGGCGGCAATGATCAAAGTGGGGCCGAGTCGCTTAAGCATGAGCAGGAACTGTGAGATTGTTTACGATAGGGGAATGCAAATCATGCTAACGCCAAATCGAACACTCATGGGCCAGTACGTGGGCTCCCGCGCAGGTTCAGACCTTCGCGATACGATTAACCACCAAGGTCATGCAAATCTGCTGATCGCGACCGGGGCATCGCAGTTTGAAGTACTCGCGGAACTTGCCAAGCAACCCGATATCGACTGGAGCCGCGTGACGGGGTTCCATTTGGATGAGTACGTGGGCCTCAACGCCGATCACCCAGCGTCGTTTTGTCGGTATCTGCGAGAACGATTTGTCGATCTCGTACCACTGCGAGAATTTCATTTCATCGACGGCATGTCTGAGCCCTCAAGCACGATCGAACAACTCTCAACACGCCTGAGCGAACATCCCATCGATGTCGCTTTGGTCGGGATTGGCGAGAACGGACACCTGGCCTTCAACGATCCACCAGCTGATTTCGAAACGGAAGAGCCCTATCTGCACGTAAAGCTCGATCAAAAGTGCCGGGAGCAACAGGTTGGTGAAGGTTGGTTCGAATCATTCGAGAGCGTGCCCGAAACGGCAATCTCAATGTCCATTCAACAGATTCTGAAATCCCGCAAAATCTATTGCAGTGTTCCCGACTCGCAGAAAGCGGAAGCTGTAGCCGCCACGATACAAGATGACGTGACACCCAACGTGCCGGCGTCTATCTTGAAGACGCATGACAAGTGCATCCTGATCATTGACGAAGCCTCGTCGTCTTCATTGACTTCTAAGGTACGCGATCAACTCGATCGATTTGGATTCGAATGAGCAAGGGGCTCGTTGATTTGCAGCTCAACGGAGCCTTTGGCGTTGACTTCAACGGCCACTGGACCGATGAAGATTGGATTTACATCAATCATTCGCTCGCCGATCACGGCTATCAAACCGCTTTGGCGACGGTGATCACCGATGACTTTGATCGAATGTGCGATCGCATTAAACGTCTTGCCAAGGCCATCTCTGACTCACCGACATCGCCAGTGATCAAAGGCATTCATGTTGAAGGTCCATTTCTCAGCGATCAGGTTGGGTATGTGGGAGCTCATCCAGCGAAACAAACCAGGGATGCAAAGCTGGATACCGCGAAACGGCTCATCAATTCAGGTGGCGGCCACGTGAAGATCCTAACACTCGCTCCCGAACGAGATTCAAAAGGTGCGGTAACTCAATGGCTTTCCGAACGAGGCGTGATCGTATCAGCGGGCCACACCAATGCATCGCTTGATGAAATCGATGCTTGTATCGATAACGGAATGAGCATGGTCACGCATTTTGGAAACGCCTGCCCCGCAGTGATGCCTCGTCACAACAACATCTTGAACCGACTGATTTCGCGATCAGTTCATTTGAATTTTGGTCTCATCGCTGATGGCCATCACATTCCGAATTTTCTGTTGAATCAGTGGCTCAAAATCTTGCCTGACGAGCAGACATTCATCGTGAGTGATTCGATCATGGCAGGTGGCATGCCGGCTGGCGAATACACGCTTGGTAAACAGAAAGTCATCAAACACGTTGATGCTTCCACATGGAATTCAACAGGCGAGCACTTTATGGGATCGGCAACTCTGCTTAATGAGATGGAACGACACCTTGTCAATGAATTGGAGCTTAGTCCGAAGAGAGCGAAGACGCTCTGTCAAGACAACCCTCAACGAATCCTGGGCGATCCGGGGAATTAGGGATTCATTTGACGGCCTTCGTAGCTCGACTCTCTGAGTCGAGACGTTACCGGTTCTTCGAGCCCAGATCATCGTCCGTTTCGCCTCGGAGAGGCAGGGCTACGATTGGGTAGTTATCTCGAGCCAAGGCCCCAACCAAACACTCCGCTTCGCGGTGACGCTCGGCCACCGAAACCATTGGCAAACCGTTTAATGGACTAGTCTGCTTGCTTCCAAACCTTCAAATCATCGATCTCGAGGCCTGTTCCCGCGCATCGAAATACAACCGTGGGTTTCCGAACCGCAAACGATGGATGGCTTCCCTTGAGCGGCTCGACCCCTTCGACCATGGCGGTGACATAGCCCTCCCAAGTCGTGATCCGTAACTGGTACGACTGTCCCGGCTGAAAGGATTCACCGCTCTTGGCCAAGACTTCGTTGGGATCTTCTTTCGGACGATTCTTATCGGCGTGCTTCATCAAACGCCATCCTTTCGGAGTGATCACCACTGAAAAAAGATGCCCTTTCTTATCGAGCTCGCCCTTGGCCGGATCAAAGCCGACGTGAAAAGCCTTCGTCGCTTCACCGAGCCTAAACTTGACCTGGTAGACCGCATTCTCGGTCTGAACCTTGTACCGGGCCGCAGCCGCGTGGTTGTCCGCTTCGGCTTCAGAGGCAACCAGTTTTCCATCGCTCACATTCCACTGACCGATGTTCACAGCAAAGTCACTTGGTAGCTGTTCACCATCAAACGTCTCATCGACGGCGAGGACGCTATTGGCCGGCGCACCCCAATTCGCTTGAGCTTGAAGTAGGGGTGCTGGCAAGGCGAAAAGGCAAAACAAGCTCAGGCAATAACGCATGTTGATCGGCAATACAGAGGCTAGGAGAACCTTAGTCTTAAAAAAGGCTCATCGTCGCCTACGAAAGGCAACTGAGCTGACTATAGCCCCCAACGCCAAACAGCTCGATGGCTCGGGGATAGCCGAGGTGCTGACAACGGTTGCCGTACCAAAACCTACGGCATCGGGTTCATCGAAGTTGGCGAACAAAACACCAAAGGGTGTCGGAG